>JARRQQ010000052.1:0-17334 GCA_037381725.1 Sedimentisphaerales bacterium | reverse complement strand
CCGTCGCGCTCCGACATCCAGATGATCTCGTTGGTCTGGTCGAGGTAATGGCTGAATTGCTTGCCCGAGTAGTCGATGAACGTCTCGCTCTGCTCGTCGACGATGGCGCGTGCCTCGCCTGTCTTGGCGTCCACGCTGATAATGCGGAGGACTTGGTGGCCGCGTTGGTTGTAGAGGAACGTGAACCGGCTGGAGTCCGGCGCCCAGCGAATCTCCGAAATGCTCCACGGGTTGGGGAAAAGCTCGTCCGGGATGGTGATGTGGTGTTTGGCGACAACGTCGAACAGGTGAGGCTTGTCGATATCGATCCGGTCGCCAGACTTGAGATAGGAGTAACTAAGAAGCTTGGGCTGCAACTGATCTTCGGGCGACGATTCGATCAGATATACCTTTCTATCGTCGCCTTTGAGAGTGCGCACCGCAACGAGCCTGGTCGAGTCCGGCGACCAGTACAGTCGATTCGTGTAAGCATCTTGCTCCGTGCCGTCCTCGGTCAGTGCCGTTTCTTCGCCGGTTTCCGAGTTTCGTACGTGAAGGTTGCAGTTCTTAATGAACGCCGACCATTTGCCATCGGGGGATTGTGCCCGGGTTCGGCGGCGCCTTCGCTGTCTCTGGTCTCTCGAATCTCTTCTGTTTGCGGCCCGACGAATTGCATCGGCATCGATGATCGCATCGGCGGCTTCTTCCCCGGCCATGAATGTTGCCAACGTCTTGCCGTCCTTGTCGGTCACGAGCCAGACGTGGCCGGCAAACGTGTGCTGACGATGCTGATTGCCGGCCGCTACGGTCGCGTAATGCTCTCGTTGCCCGTCCGAATCGAGCCAGTAGACCTCAATATCGCTCTTCGTAGCGTTGATGAATGTAATCGACGTTTCTCTGCCCGTCCGCCGGCTCGCTCGCGGTCCTCGAAGGGGTTGGAGGGAGGAATCCGGCGAATCCGGCTTGGTCGTCGCCTCGATCTTGTATGAGCTAAGGTCGCATTTCCACCAGCGGTTCTCGCAACTGAACGTGAGTGTTGAGCCGGATTCGTCGAATGTCAAACGTTCGATGGAAAGCTTTTCAGCCTGTACCTCTCGACCGGTGGCCTCATCTAACGCCCCAGCCAGCCGTTCGTGATCGAAAGCGCGTTTTCGAGTGCCTCTTTCGGCATCAACGAGAATGAATTCGCGTTCGCCATCCGGCAGGTCGTTGCGATACCAAAACCGCGCGTTGTCGCCGAACCAGTGAGGGTTCACCCGGGCTTTGAATACCTTATTGGCGATGGTTTTGTTGAGACTGAGAGCACGCTGATAATCAGAAAGCGTGCCTTGGGCTATGACAGCCTGAGCGGCAAAGAGTAACCCTAGAATTGCGGTGGACTTAATGGCACTTTCCAAGCGGTGGGATACATTCATGTTTTCTATATGCCTCCTGATGTTCAAGCGCTCCAGGAATTGAATAGATCGATCCGTAGACTACCGTTGTGCCGACCGGGTGTCAACGGCGGTCTCCGGAGCCAAGTTTCTTGGTGAGTTTTCTGCCCAATGTCGTTAGAATACCCGGTATGCTAATCGGTCGCCTGTGTTTGGTCGTTAGCACCGAGGACCATTTACCAACGATTATTCGCCATTTTTGGAGGTGCGAAAATGAAACGAGACGAGAAATTGGCGTCGCGACGTGATTTTGTGAAGAAATCACTGGTTGGAGCGGCTCTTGTGGCTTCCTCGTCAGGACTTGACCTTGCGGCGGCACAGGCAAAGATGCGGCGATTGCGGCTCGGTGGCCCGGTTTTCGAGAAATATACGGAGCCTGACGGTTGGGTAAAAGCGGTGAAAGCCCTGGGCTACAGCGCCGCCTACTGTCCGGTGGGTGCCGAAGCCAGCGACGACGTCGTCAAAGCGTATGCTCGCGCCGCAGAAAAGGCCGGCATTATCATCGCCGAGGTTGGGGCCTGGAGCAATCCGATCAGCCCCGACGAGAAGACGCGCCGAGCCGCCCTGCAGAAATGCCGCACGCAACTGGCGCTAGCGGACCGCATTGGTGCCCGGTGCTGCGTGAATATCAGCGGCTCGCGAGGCGAGCAATGGGACGGTCCTTCGTCTGAGAATCTCACCGAAGAGACTTTTGACATGATTGTCGAGACGACGCGTTCGATCATCGACGACGTCAAGCCGACCCGAACCTATTTTACCCTGGAGACGATGCCCTGGGCGCAAGGCCATTGACCGCAGGCGTTTCGCCGTCCATCTTGACCCGGTCAATCTCGTATGTAGCCCGCAAAGGTATTACGGGAGCGGCCGGCTCATACGGGACTGCTTCGAGAAGCTCGGTCCCCACATCAAGAGCTGCCACGCCAAAGACATCCTTTTGCAAACGAAGCTAACTACCCATCTTGACGAAATCCGTCCGGGTCTGGGTGGCCTGGACTATGCCACATTCTTAAGAGAGCTAAGTAAGATTCCAGACACGCCGCTCATGCTGGAGCACCTTAAAAGTGCCGAAGAGTACCGGCAGGCGGCCGATCACATTCGCGGCGTGGCGCGAGAGAACGGTCTGTCTTTCAAGCGCGCCAGCCTCTGAGGCGAGGGCTTTCAGCGATCACAATATGTTTGATAAGATGGGCTTTTCTTGCTAAAATACTCTGCGTAGGGTGGGCAAGCTGTGTTTCGCCCACGCAGAACCAATTGACAGATGGCTGGAAAAGATTGACTAACGACGAGTGACTATTTGGACTTCAGCATCTGGACGTCGCGTGGAGTTCAACCAATAGTCAATCGCTGGAGTTAAGCGATGTCGACGATTAAGAAGAAGGAACTGATAGATCGTATCGCAGAAAAGACCCATACCAAGCGGCTCGTGGTCAGGCCCGTGGTTCAGTCTTTTCTCGATGAGATCATCCGGGAGCTTGCCAAAAATAACCGTCTTGAATTCCGCGACTTCGGCGTCTTCGAGCCGCGGGTGCGGGCCGCCAGACGAGCACGGAATCCGAAGACACTTGAGGAGGTAAATGTCCCGCCCACACGTGTGGTCAGATTCAAGGTGGGCCGGCTGATGAAGCGGAAGCTCGCCGCTTCCAAGACGAGGGAGACTGATTGATCCGATGGTAGACATCCAGCCCATTTTGTTGTCCGCGATTACTTGTAACCGGGTGATATTCGACAAGGTCTCCGGCATGCCGAGCGTCATAGACATCGTCCAGACGATCGACGCGCCGCGTTATCCGGCCAGGCATCCGCAGATTGTGTTCTTCTGCGAGCTGACCAACGGGCACGGCACGACAAACACGCAAGTCCGGCTCGTGGACGTCCAGGATGAGGAAAAGACCGTCTTCGAGCGGGGCGGGACGGTGCGTTTCGAGAACGTCAAGCAAATCGTAACGCTGGCGGTAAACCTGCAAGGGATTGTCTTCCCCCGTCCGGGTGAATACCGTTTCCAATTGTTCGCTGGCGGATCGCTGCTCGGGGAAAGACGGATCATTTGCCGCAAGGTCGACCTGCCACGAAAGCCCGGCGCCGGCACGGGAAAAGGCGAATGAACGCGGTCCTCAGTATCGCCGGCGGTCTATTCTTTTTGATTTCTGCCCTGGCCCATCTATACGTCAGGCTCCGGCTGCGCCCGAAGGACGACTCGGAAGACTACTACTATGAGTTCGAGGACCAGCAGCCGGGCGTTGCACGGTACGAAAAGTGGTCACGAATCACGTTTGCCGGCGTCGCAATCGGCGTTCTTCTGCTCTTTTTGGCCGTCTTCATCTAAGTGCGCCATTGTCAGAAAGGCCCACAGGTTACCGATTCCGCCGGTTTGGGATGATCAGGAAAAATTTTTAGAAGAAAGGCCCACAGGTTACCGATTCCGCCGGTTTGGGATGCTCAGGAAAAATTTTTAGAAAAATCTTGCTTTCCTGTTGACAGCTACGTCGTATTGTAGTACTTCATAAAGAGGTATTTGTTTGCAGAAGGGGTCATGACAAAGAAAGGCTGGTTGAATGGGTCGGAAATCGCTGGATCACTTTGGCGAGTTGCAGCGTGCGGTTATCGAGGTCGTCTGGGAGCTTGGCGAGGCCAGTGTCCGCCAGGTCTGGAAACGGCTTTGCCGCAAGAAGGAGTTGGCGTACACAACGGTGCTCACGGCTATGCAAAGGCTCGAGCGGGCCGGCTGGCTGAAGCATCGCGTGGAAGGAAAGAAGCACGTCTATTTGCCAACTCGAACGCGGGCGCAGGCCGGGGCGGGGTCGGTTCGCAAATTCGTTCAGCGGATGTTCGATGGAAACGCTCTCATGTTGTTTCGCCAGCTCGTCGAGGAAGGCGAGCTTAGCGACGACGAGCTTGAGGAGCTTCAGCATTTGATCAACAAAGAGCGGCAGGAGCGACGAGAATGATCCATGCATTGTTCCTGGAAGAGACGTCGTTGTGGTGCTGGGCGTGGCAGAGCACATTGTTTGTTGTGATCGGGCTAGTCGGCAGTTTCCTCTTGCGGCGTCGACCGGCCAGGGCTTGTCAGACGCTGTTCCTTGCTTTGGTTGCGGCGGTTATCGTTCCCGTGATGAGCGTTCTGGTCTCGCATCTTGGGCTGGGTCTGTTCGCGGCGGAGCCGATGGGGTATGAGCCGCAAGTGTCGTACGATGTCGTCGCAATTGACCACGAATTTCCCGAAGCCGCGCCGCCGTTGGTTACTGGCACGGACGTGGAACCTGTGGAGCCTCAGGTTGATGCGGCGCCGGTTCCACCGGTGCCTGTGAAGGCTGTTTCGGACGGGGCAGGCCTTCCGTGGCGATTGGTCTTGTTGTACGGGTGGTTGATCGCGGCGCTTATCTTGCTGGGACGGTTGCTTATTGCCTTGGCAGGCGGTGTGCATCTGTTACGACGGTCGAAACCGCACGACAGTGAGCAAATCCGGCGAGCCATGGAGCGCGCGCAAGCGAGGCTCGGCATCACGAAGGACCTGCGGATCCACGCGGGCGAGCACATCCGCAGTCCCATGATATGGTGTTGGAGCCGTCCTCCGGTGTTGCTCGTGCCGGCTGGCCTGAACGGCAGCGTGGATTGGGTGGACGTGATTTGCCACGAGCTGGCGCATTGGAGACGGCGAGACCACGTGACCGGCCTGATCACGGAGCTGGCTGTGTGCATCCTACCGTGGAATCTGCTTCTGTGGTGGGCCAGGAAACGAATCGTGAGGCTAGGCGAACAGGCATGTGACGATTGGGTCCTGGCCGGTGGGCGCGCCGGCACGGATTACGCCCAATCGCTGCTGAACCTGTCGCCGAAGGCGCAAATGGCGTTTTTGCCGACAATGATTGGAAAGGAGAAACCCATGAAAGAAAGAATTTGCAGAATTGTAAGAGCCAGATGTGGGAATCCGCGCGTCGGCGTGCGGTGGGCTTTGGCGATGACGGTGGTTGCGGCCACTTTGACCGTCGGAGTGGCGTTTGCCCAGAGGCGGCCCGCGCCGGAAGAGTCGGACCGACAAGCGCGCGCCGAACACAGGGCGGACCTCCAGGAAAAGGCGCACCAAATGGAGATGAGCATTGGCTAAAACGAGGCGAAGCTCCACGTGCTTGAGGAAACCGGAAAAGGTGATTCGGATGAAGCTCAAGGCCTCCGCGCTGAATTGCGAGAGTTGCGTGAGGACAGAGGACGTCTGGAACGAGAGTTGCGGGCACTGGACGCCGAACCACGCGAACGCGAGGTGAGGATGCGGGAGGGTCAAGAGGGGCGACGCGAGATTCTGCGCCGGCTCGAAGAGCTGGGACGTGAGACCGAGTTGCAGCTTCGCAGGCTTGAGGAGCAGCCCGGCCGCAGAGAGGAAGCGAATGCTTTGTACGGGCAGATGCGTGAATTGAACGAGCAGATGCGACAAATCCGGCGAGAGCTTGGACGACAACTTGAAGAGCGAGGGCGCCGCGGACCTGAGCGTGAGGACCGAGAGCGTCCTGAGATCGGCCGGCGCATCGAGGAACTGGCGCAACACCTTGATGAACTTAGGATGAATTCGGCAGATAAGGAACGCGTGTTGCACGAATTGGAAGAACAGGGAAAAGGCGAAACGGAGGATGCCAATGTGATTCGCGGAAAATTGGGCGAAATCCACGACCAAATACGGGCCGCTGAGCAAGAGCTTAAAGGCGCCGAGCGTGAGAGGGGGCAGATGAGAGAAGGTCGAGGCCTCCCGAAGCGACTCTGACACTTGAGAGGGAGCTACGTGAGATCCATACGAGAATCAAACAGATCGAGCGCGAGCAGGCTGGCATCGAGAATCGGCAGCCCGATCTTGAGGAGCTCAACGCGCGGCGAGACGCTCTTCAAGCCCGGCTCGGTGAGGTCGAGCGGACATTAGATAAATTGCGCGAACAGGGCAAAGGGGAAAGCGAAGAAGCCCGCAACCTTGACCGCGAGGGGCATAAGGTGCAGGAGCAACTGAAGGCGACCGAGCGTGAGCTTCGCAACGCTGGTCGTGAGAGGCCACAGGAACCCGAACGCGCCGATCTGGAGCGCCAAGTGCAAGAGCTGCGCATGCAGGTCAACAACGTTAATGAGCAAATGGGTGAGTTGCGGGAGCTTCTAACGCAGTTGCTCGAAAAGGAGCGTCCGGCCGAGGGCGAACGCAAGTAATCAGGCAAGCTCTTCCATTCCGGCTATCGCGGCCGGACCGGTGGCTCTACGACGGACAAAAGGACGAGAGACGATGGATGAATTAGCTATCGTCTCTCGTTTTTCATTCGGGCTCGGGGGTCCGGCCAGGTGACACCGATCGCAGGCGCTTTGCGATCCCTTGTGGACACGTCCATTTGAGGTTATAATGCCGGGCGGTGACGGTGGGCGCAGTCCTTGGGTCCAGAACTGGCCGGGATGGCTTTTTGAAACGAAGTGTCAAATGGACAAAAACGAAAAACGAGTGAATCTCCTGACGATAGTGTCGGTTGCACTGTGGGTGAGCATTCTTGTTGCTCCCGCTAAGGCCGATATTGCGTGGTTGCACAAGAGCAGCTCGACGGGTGATATGCCCGTCCCGAACGGGGGCAAAGAGCAAACGTGCTGCCTGATCCTGGACATTGACAAGGACGGCGTCAATGATTTCGTCGTGGGCGAGCGGACCCAGACGCCGTCGGTCGTGTGGTACAAGTATAATGGTAGTGGGTGGGACAATTTCGTGATCGACGATACGAGGAAGAATCCTGAGGCGGGCGGCGAGTTCTATGATATCGACCGGGACGGCGATCTGGACGTCATCCTCGGCCAGGACTATAGCGGCAACGCGATCTGGTGGTGGGAAAATCCGTATCCGGATTTCTCGAAGCCGTGGACGCGCCGCTACATCAAGAATTCAGGAGCCCGCAAGCATCACGATCAGACCATCGCGGACTTTGACGGCGACGGCCGGGCGGAGCTTGTTTCGTGGAATCAGGGTGGCAAAGCCCTATTGCTCTTCGAGATTCCGTCGGCCCCGAAAACCACGGAGCGGTGGCCGTTCACTGCGATTTATTCGTGGTCGTCAGGCAACGAACGCGAAGGCTTCCCGTCGATCCCCGTAGATATCGACCTGGACGGTACAGTCGATATTGTCGGTGGAGGACGATGGTTCAAGCGCGTGGGTGGAACGCAATACAAGGAGAACGTGATTGACGCCAAAATGGCGTTTACTCAATGTGCCGCGGGTCAGCTCGTCAAAGGCGGCCGGCCCGAAGTCGTCTTTTCTCCAGGTGATGCGGATGGTGACGCGAAATGGTACGAGTGGGACGGCGCGAAGTGGGTCCCGCATACGCTTCGCCGCGTCATTCACGGCCACACCTGCGAGATAAGGGACATCGACGGCGACGGGAATCTGGATGTCTTCATCGGCGAAATGGGCAATCCCGGTGCCGGCGACAACGCGAAGACCTATATATGGTACGGGGATGGAAAGGGCCGTTTCACGGAGACCGTCGCCTATGAGGGCCAGGGCATACACGAAGGCAAGCTCGGCGACCTGGACGGCGATGGCGACATCGATATCCTGATGAAGCCGTACAATCATAAAACGCCGCGTATGGACGTCCTCCTAAATTGTGGCCCCTGGCAGGTTCTCTTCGACGGTACGGACTTGAGTAACTGGCAGAGCGCCAATGGCGGCAAGCCCAGCTCGGGATGGGCCATCGAGAACGGAGCATTGGCTCGCCATGCCAGGGCCGGCATGATTTGGACCAAGGAGCGCTTCGGCAATTTCATTCTCGATCTGGAGTTCAAGACCGAGGGCAACAGCGGTGTCTTTTTCCGTACCGACCATCCGGAGGATGCCGTGCAGACCGGGATCGAAATGCAGGTCTATAAACACGTCGATACGCCCGGCAAGCACAGTTGCGGCGCTGTTTACGATGCTTTAGCGCCGAGCAAGGAAATGACCAGGGACGGCCAATGGAACCATGTTACGATCACGGCGGTGGACAATAAGATTGAGATCGTTCTCAACGGCGAGCAGATCATCGACATGGACTTGAACCGATGGACGCAGCCTCGCAAAAATCCGGACGGTTCGACGAACAAGTTCCGCACCGCCTTAAAGGACTTCAAGCGAGAGGGCCACATCGGATTCCAGGACCACGGCGCTAACGTGTGGTACCGCAACGTTCGCATCAGGCCGTTGTGAGAATCATTTGGAGCTTTTCACGATCTCTGCGAGAGTATCGACCGCGCGTGGATCGCCCGTTTGGCCGAGCCAAAAGATGGCCTGTTTACGGACCTTGGGATTGGGGTGATCTTTGGAGATCTTGCTCAGGGCGGGGATGCTCTGGTCCTTGGACCACTGGGAGATGGCGAAGACCGCTTGCTTTTGCAGCTCGGTGTGCTCTGCATCGAATACGATCTCTTCCACCGAGGCCATCGCCTTTTTCGAGGCCTTCTGGCCCAACCAGAAGATGGCCTCCTTCTGAATGGCCCAGTCTTTTTCCGACTTTGCAACCCTTATCAGGGCGTCCACACCCCGGTCGTCCGGCGCCTGCGACAGGGCGAAAACAGCCTGCTTGCGAACCTCCCGCGCCGTGTCTTTCAGGGCAACCGTCTCGACAATCTGAATGAGAGCATTCGTTTTCGCCTTCTGGCCGATCCAAAAAACCGAATCCTTGCGTACCTTGCTTGATGCGTCGTTGCGGACAACATCTTTTAGAATATCGAATGCCTCCTGACGATCCTGTTGAGCCAACCCAAAGACGGCCTGGCATCGCAGCTCTACGTTATCCTCCTTCACGTATTTCCGAAGGCATGGAATGACGAGACTTTTTGTTTCGTGCATGGCCACGGCCGCCATTAAGCCTCGTTTGCATTTGTCCCGCTGAGAACTCTCGTAGAGCTTATCCAGGAATGGAATACTCTGGACGTCCTCGACGGAACCCAGCCAGAGCAGAGGCCGGCCTTCCATATCCACAAGACCATCCAGCGTAGACATGTTCACCTTGTCGAAGTCCGTCATGTTGGCGTCGAACGATGGATAGCTGAACAAAATGGCCACCTTTTTGACTACTTTCTGGTGCTCTGTCTTATCTGATGAGGCGGATTGCAGTTCTTTTTGTGCCGCCGTGAGTATTTTCCTTTCCTGTACAACCTCCGGGGTCGCTCGTCCGACGCCCAGAAGAAGCTCCTGAAGCGTAGGAAGGTCTTTGTCGCTAGAGCCGAACCGACCCATGCGTGAATTCTCGTGCATGTATTTTTCTATCGTGTATCCGATCCAGTATCCGGTGGTGAGTGATGGATCGGTTTTCACGATTGACCCGGCCCAATCCAACCGCTGCGCGAGGGTCTTATGCTCGGAGGGCGCACGTACCACATCCTGGGATAACGCTCCGGTACACGTCATAGATAGTACAACAAGTAACAGGCTGATGATGTACGGTCTTCTATAGAGTTTCATGATACAACTCCTTTCGCGATGGGAGGGCATCGGTCTCATTTCATGTTATTAACGATTTCGACCAGGGCTTCCATGGCCCGAGGATCTTTACTCTGACCCAGCCAAAAGATGGCATCTCGTCGAATTGCATTGTCCGGATGAGACTTGGCTATGTTGATTAACGCCGGGACGCCTAAGTTCCGAGGTGCATGGATGAGAGCCTCAAGAGCCCGTTTGCGAACTTCCGGAGCGGCATCCTCTCTCACAACGCTCTCGAGGAATTGGATAACATCCTCCGACTCGGCCTGTTGCCCAAGCCAGAAAATCGCCTCCCTTCGTATGGCAGCGTCCTTCGCCATACTTCCAATCTTCTTTAAGGCCTCCGCGCCTCGTCCTTCCGGCGCCTGAGACAGAGCCAGCAAAGCCGTCTTGCGAGTCTCGGCATCGGTGTCCTTCAGGACGACGTTCTCCAAAAACTGAAGGATATCCTTCGATTTAGCCTGCTGGCCCAGCCAGAAGACCGCCGCTTTTCGCGTGCCGGCGTCTTTGGCCGTGCCCCCGATCTTTTTCAGGGCTTCCGCGCCTCGTCCTTCCGGCGCCTGAGACAAAGCGAGTAGGGCCGTCTTGCGAATCTCGGCATTCGTATCTTTCAGGACGACATTTTCGAGAAATTGAAGGATGTCTTTCGACTTGGCCCGCTGACCCAGCCAGAAAACCGCCTCTCTTCGCGTGCCGGCGTCTTTAGCCGTACCCCCGATCCTTTTCAGGGCCTCCACGCCTCGTCCTTCCGGCGCCTGAGACAGAGCGAGTAGAGCTGTCTTGCGAACCTCAACGTTGGCATCCTTGAGGGCAACGTTTTCCAGGCAGCGAATTGCCTGTTCGGACTTGCCCCTCTGGCCGATCCAGAATACGGCCCGCTTGCGAACGGCCTTGTCGGGATGAGACTCGGCCAGCCTGATCAAGGCCGAGGTGCCCAGATTCCCATGTGCCTGGGACAGGGCCTGAAGGGCACGATCTCGAACCTTCGGATCCGGGTCTTTCCGGATAACTTTCTCCAGGAATGGGATCACGTCGTCTGGTTTGCCCTGCTGCCCGAGCCAGAAGACGGCGTTTCTTCGCACGGCGGCGTTCTTGGCTCCTTCTGCAATCCTCTTGAGGGCCCCTATGCCCTTTCCCTCGCGAACTTGCGACAAGGCAAACACCGCTTTGTCACGGACCTCGCGGTTGGGATCATTGAGCGCCACGTGCTCCATGAGCTTGATGACTTCCTCAGACTGTGTGGTCTGGCTGAGCCAGAAGAGTGCTCTCTCTCGCAAACGTCGATCGGGATCCTCTTTGACAATCTTCGTCAAGCTCGGTACGACCTTTGGAGACTTGAACTGGCTTATGGCAAAAATGATTTCTTCCCGCACGGCACGTTGCTGAGTGCTTGAATAGAGGCCGGCCAGGGCATCGAGTGCCCTTTCATTCCCGATTTCCCTTAGTGCGCTAATGGCGGTTAAGGCGATCTCTTTATCCGCGGACTTCTGCATGGCCTCGATAATAACGCCGTACTCCGTTTTGCCCGCGTCCACGAGCCTCTTGCCCACGACAATTAGATTTCTCTTGGCATCGTCGGCCCATTGGCTTTTCGGATACGTCTTAATGAGGTCTTGATAACACTTGAATACGTTCTCGTCTGAGGCGCCGATTTTCTCCATCGCGTAGCAATGCCAGAAATGGGCGTCATCGAGATACGGGCTTTTCTCGTATTGCTGAATGAAGGTCTCGAACGCCGTCATGGCCTTGTCCCAGTTCTCCTCCAGGATGTACCCGTAGGCCTGTTGGTAACGTTGGGTGTCCGTGTCGTTCGGATCGACCTGAGCGGCTTGTCCCCGGACCGCCGGCAGGCAAGCTAATATCAATAGACAAACGATCATTTTCTTGTTAATCATGATGGGCCTCCATAATCATGTTTGATGCGTATTTTTTGGTTTTGATTTCGTGTCGGAAGAAGCCTCCGGGCGCTTCGGGGAGACTTTGGACAGGTCAATACGGAACAGAACACCCCGCTTGTCTACGCCTTTTTGAACCAGCTCCACCGCCTCCAGGTCATGCTCATTTTCGAGGTTGGCAATTTGCAGAAGGATGATTTCCAGATCGCCGATCAGCTCTCTCAATCGAGTCTCCGCTGGATCGGCTAGTGCGGTCTTCAGATATTCCGCCTCCTGGACCAGGGACTCGGAGATACGTTTTTGGCTCTGCAAATTGAGTGTCATGGTGTCGTCCGTATCCGGATCGAAATTGGCCAGGGCCAGAAGCAATACCTTCGACTTTTGTAGGTACGATTGCGCGCGATCTTCCGCCGTGACAATCGCCGGATCGCTTCGTCGCTGAGTTGAGACCGTTACCTGGTGTGCGGGTTCCGAGGGGTGCTCCTCTGTCCAGATCACTTTGCCTAAGAAGATCCCCACCAGCACAAGAGCCGCAATCGAACCCATGCGCAGCACAGGATGCGAGTGCCAGGTGAGCGATTCAAAAAATGGCCGACGCCGGAGAAGCGTCCGGCGTTGCGGCTGTTGAGATTCGAGACGCTTCATTAAACGCTCCGAATAGCCGGACCAAAAAGCTTCATCCGATTCGGCGACTTCTCTGGCTCCCATCACCCGGAGGGTCTCGGCCATTTGCTGATAAAGCCTGGTACAATTGGGGCAGGATTGTAGATGGGCATCGAATCGGCTTCCGCGACCGTCGTCGAGATCGCCGTACAGTGCTTCAACCATCATTTCGTGTGTGTCTTGACAATCGCTCATATCTTGTCTCCTCGAACATAAGGAGCTAATATCCCCTGCAGGCGTCTTATGGCCCTAAACAGTGTGCTCTTGACGGTTCCTTCGGTGACGTTCAGGCAATCGGCGATCTCTTTCAACGGCATCCCCTGGTACTGGCGAAGCACGAAGACGGCGCGTTCCCGCTCGGTAAGACTGCCCAGCGCCCGCTGGATGTGCTGCTGCAACAAGGCCTTTTCCAACTCCTTTTCAGGATGGCTGAGCGTGTTGCGGCTCGGCGTCCGTTGGTGCATGTCTTCATCGAAAACGGCTCCTTTCGGCTTGACGGCCTTCCACGCTTTCTTGCGACTGCGGTCGATACAGGCGTTGACCGTCATTCGATACAGCCAGGTGCTCACGCCGGCCCGGCCGCGAAACCTTGGCAGCGATCCGAATGCTTTGAGAAAAACGTCCTGCGAGATATCTTCGGCGTCATGATGATCCCCGGTCATGTTCAGTGCCACGGCGTAAACCTTCTTCATGTACCGCTCGACCAGCGCCCGGAAGGCTGCCTCATCGCCTTTGCGGGCACGTTCAACAAGGCTTCGGTCGTCTAACAAGGTCGTCTCCATGGATTCATCTTATTAGACGAGTGCGCGCTGGGAAAGGTTGGAATGGTGCGCAAGAATTCTCGACCATCTCCATCGCCCGAAGAACGGACAGCCGGACTATTACGTCATTCCGGCCGGGCTTTTGGCGATCGCCACCGAAGAAATGCAACCCGGCCTTAATCTTCTTGCAATCCTGGTTCGTGGGAGGTAAAGTGGGCGGCAATCAGTCGGAACGTCTGTTTCTCCGAGATTAACCGTGTGATTTGGGGATATGGAGAGGTGTCGGAGTGGCTGATCGAGCCGGTTTCGAAAACCGGTGTGCCCCTTGCGGGTACCGCGGGTTCGAATCCCGCCCTCTCCGTTTTGAGGTGGGGGCAGTTGGGTCTGCCTGCCCCTTACGAACCACTACCGCCAGGATCAACTGCGATTTTCGACCTGCGATTGAGGCTCGGGGGCCGGTGAGAAGCCCGTTGGAGAATCGAAAATTATAAATCCTAAATTCACAGCGTCTTACATCCCGGCGATGGCGTCGACGATGGCTCTTCCAAACGGCACGACCGCCGCCGGGCCGGTCGCGGTTACAATCAGTCTGTCCCGCTCGACGGGGGCGCCCGTATAAATCGCTCCGGCTTGCACGAGCGCGTTACGTTCGGACAGAAAGCTCGTCACGCGGATGCCGGTGAGGACGCCGGCGTTGGCCAAAATCGTCGGCGCCACGCCGATTGCTCCGAGCACCTTTCCATTGCGGACCGCCTCGCGGGCGATATTCAGCGCTGTCGGGCTGCGCACGTATTCGGCGGCGCCCACCCCGCCGATGAATATCACGGCGTCATATTCGGCAACTTTGAGGCGGTCCAGGAGGATGTTCGCTTCGGCGATATTCCCGAGCGAGCCGGGAATCATGCCGCGCCGTGTGCTCGCAATGAACGTCTGGACGAGCGCCGCGTCAAGCACGCGTTTGGTTCCGAAAAGCTCCTCGTCCTGGAAATTCTGGCCTGGGATAATCAGCACGGCTTTCTTGCCCGCCGCGCCCGTTTGTCCCATCGCGGTCTCCGGGGCCACCGTGGCCGCGGGGTGGCCCACACAAACCATGTATAGCGGATCCAGACCTCTGAACAGCCGGGCCACTTTCCGTATCCCGACCGTATTCAAGATCGGGACCGCCGTCGATCCCAGGTCCATAGCCGTCGCTTCTAACTGAATATTCTGGGCAATCTGGCCGGCTTCGAGGTAGAGATACGTTCGGGCGTTATCCGGAAATCGCTCGTTCTCTCTTCTTAACGAGCCGGCGAGAATGAAACTGCATGGCGCCTCAGCCACCGTTTCCGGCATCGCCGTAGCCCCCGCCAGCGCGACCCGGATGTCCTGCGCCGAAATCTGTTCCAAGGTATTCTGGGTCGGATTGTAGGCGAACGTCCCCTCGCGGGTCGCAAGGATCAGATCGATGGGAAAGACGTTTCCGATCGAAGGGGCCGTTCGCAGGCCCATTTGCGGTTCCGTGATGCCCTGGCCCGCCCAGGCCAACTGGCTGATCTGTGAAGGCTTGAGGTCTTCATTTGTGAATCGGACCACGCTTCGCCGCTTGGCCAGCACTTGCTCGAATGGGACGGTCCCCGTCAGGTCAGGCTCGGTGAGCTGGATGATCTTCCGCTGTGTGACGCGAGCCCTGCGCTGGGCGTGGCTGGGAACGACAAGACAAGCAACAGTTAGTGAAAGGATTATCAGGCGTTTCATTCTTCCTGTTCCTCCAAAATGAGTTTTTTGGGGCCGTATCTCATAACATCACCAATACGGCCATACTACCGCCCCGGGTTCAAAATTCCCACCCTAAATTTGAATCCCTCGGTGCATCCGGTTCGATTGGACAGCGGCGGACGGGTCAAGCGGGACGCCAAGGCTCGACGAACGGGCCTCGGGAGCGCCGGAAGGATTGTCGAAAAACGGGGCTTGTGCGACTGGGCGGCAAAGTATACTATGAAGGGTGTTGGTTGTGACCGCAGAGGGCAAGCGAGGCCTGCCATGCACCTTTTTTTGCGGTCCGGTATGGATAGACGGGAGCTTGTCCGGGTGGTCCCAATGGCCTTGACGCTTCAACGAAAAATCACGATCGGCGTGCTGGTTCTCTACTGGCCGGCGCTGTTTGTGTCCGCCCACGTGCCGATTCCGCGCCTCGTCCGCGACGCGGACGTTTCCGACAAGGCCCTTCACTTCCTGGCCTATCTGGTGCTAACCTTCTTGCTCTGGCTGGCCGTCATCGGCGACAAAAAGGTGTGCTGGCGCAGACCAGCCGCCTGGTGCATCCTTCTGTTCGTGGCCGGCTACGGGGTGGCTGACGAACTGTTGCAGGGCCTGGTGGCGGGACGAACTTGCGACGTTCAGGACTTCTTCATGGACTTGGCGGGGATGCTGACCGCCTTGTTGCTGCTCTCCTTTTTCACGTCCTGGCCGGCGGCGTTTTGTGTAGCCGCCATTCTTATCTTTGGCATCACCAACGCCGCACGGGCCAACGTGGCCGATTTGCTGCCCGTGGCCAGTGCGTTGTTCTACTTGTTTGCCTATGCGGTTCTTACACTGCTCTGGGTCCAATCGCTGAAGCTCCTCACACTGCGACGGGACGTGCAGCGAATCACGATCAGGTGGTTTATGCTCGCGTTGGCGGTCCCACTTGCCTTGCTGTTGGCGGTGAAGCTAGCGTCCGTCTTTCTCGACCGGACGTTTGTCATCAAAGACATGCTGATTTCCGCCGTTGGAATCGGAGCCGCCGTGGTCTCGACGTGTCTGGCGCCGCTATTCCGTAGAGCCGAACCGGGCGCGATATCCTATCATCAGCGCCGCGACTGACGGTCGGGCCAGTGATAGGCGGACTATTGCGGGCCGTAAGAACGGTAGGGCAGATCGATTGGATATTCCGCGCTCATTTCGGCGTAGTCGTCGAGCCAGCAAGCGTCCGGATTGTTTTGGAAAACCAGGAAACGTCCGCTGTCGGCGTCGTCGGCGGCGCGGTGGTATTTGAAATAGACACAATCCTCCGTTCGTCCGACGATTTCGATCTTGCCCGTCGCGTGTGACACAACAAAGCGGACGCGCTTAGCTAGTCCGGAGACACGCGCCTTGGCCCGCTCGATGATCTCATAGCCTTGTTCGATGGGCACGGTGTACGCCTTGTTGCCCAGGGCCGGGCGGCACTGAAAGATGTAGTATGGGACATCGCCGATAAAGGACAGTTTGGCGAGCAGTTCCGCCAGTACCTCAGGCTCGTCGTTGGCTCCTTTGATCAGTGGTGTCTGGTTGGCGACGACGGCGCCGGCTCTCTGGAGCAGATTAACCGCCTCGACCGCCGCGTCGGTCAGCTCCCTCGGGTGGATGAAGTGAGTGACGACGTAGATTTTCTTTTGAGGCGTGCTGTATTTCTCGATCATTTCGAGCAGGGCGGGTTGCTCGATGATTCGATACGGATTGAAGGCCGGCATCTTGGTCCCGATGCGAATAATCTCGACGTGTTCGATCTCCCGCAACCGGCGAACGATGTCCTCGAGCTTCGAGGCGTTGAGCGCCAGTGGATCGCCCCCGGTCAAAAGCACGTTCGTGATCTCTTCATGCTCTCCGATGTATTGCATTGCCGCGGGAATATCGCGCAGGAATTCATTTCGCCGTTGGATGAAGACGCGTTTGCGGAAACAATACCGGCATATTCCTTCGCAGACGTTGCTGACCAGCAGCAGGGCGGTCGAATTATACTTGTGTTCGAGACCCGGCATCACGCGGTACGCCTCTTCGTCCGATGGATCGAGCCGGCCCCATTCGCCAAGCTCTCGTCGGCTGGGAATAATAATGGTGCGTATGGGATCGTCGGGATCGTTCCAGTCGATCAATGACAAATAGTAGTCGTTGCTTCGAAAGGCGAACCGGTCCGTGACCTCCTTCAGCTCTTCCTTCTCGGCCGGACTTATGTGGCTCAACCGGCCTATTTCAGTTAAGTATTTTATCTTGTTCATCTCACGCTCCTCGTATATTGCGTTTGTGAGTATCTCTTCTCATAGATGCCCTTTCTCTTGAAAACGTGACTGAGGGTTCGCAGCATTATGCTTGCGTCCATGAAAAGGCCCGCCGTCTCGACGTACGTGACATCGAGTTCGAGC
>JARRQQ010000051.1:0-11200 GCA_037381725.1 Sedimentisphaerales bacterium | reverse complement strand
TGATCCCCTTTGCGAAGAAGCGGGAAAGATGGTATCATGTGAAAGCAAACATGTTGGTGAAACAGGTATGTCTGTTCTTAGAAGGAGATCTATTATGACCCTAAACCAGAAGAACTGTTCGCGTCTGACGGCGGTTGTATTGCTACTGGCCTGCGGAATCGGACAAGCGCTGTATGCCGCTGAGAAACCTTCCCCTGAGACCCTTCTGCTCAAGGATTTTCACCCTCGGTCTGTCTACAACGTCCCTCAGACGACTGTTGAAAAGGCCAAATACCCTGCCATCGACATGCACGCTCATCCGTATGCAAAGACGGTCGAGCAGCTCGACCGATGGGTCCGAGTCATGGATGAGTCGGGAATTGAAAAAGTGATTATACTCACCTACACAACGGGTAAAGACTTCGACAACCTTTACGCCTTATACTCCAAGTATCCCAGCCGATTCGAGCTGTGGTGTGGGTTTGACTATACGGGATACGATCAGCCGGGCTTCGGGCCCGCGGCGGTTAAGGAACTGGAACGCTGCTACAAGCTGGGCGCCCGCGGAGTGGGCGAACTGGGGGACAAGGGCAAGGGGCTGTTCTATTGCAGGCCGACGAAGGCGTGGGGTATGCATCTGGACGACCCGCGCATGGACCCGCTTCTGGAAAAATGCGCGGAACTGGGAATGCCCGTGAATATTCACGTGGCCGATCCGTACTGGATGTACTTGCCGATGGATTCGAAGAACGACGGTCTGATGAATGCCTATAAATGGAGACTGGACAACCAGCCTGGCATCGTAGACCACGACGGCATGGTGGATATCCTGGAGAGGGCCGTCAAGCGACATCCGAAGACGACTTTTGTCGCCTGTCACTTCGCCAATTGCTCTCACGACCTGAGCCGCCTCGGAAAGCTGTTCGACAAGTATCCCAATCTTTACGCGGACATATCGGCCCGATACGCCGAGACGGCGGCGATCCCCAGGTCCGTCGCTCAGTTCTACGACAAGTATCAAAACCGCCTTGTCTACGGAACGGATATGAGCGCTAACGCCAGGACGTACCAATTCACCTTTCGAGTCCTCGAATCGGCCGACGAGCACTTCTACGCGTGGAATCTTTCCAGCTATCACTGGCCCCTGTATGGCCTGGCTCTCGATAACACGGTTCTCAGGAAAGTCTACCGGGACAATGCGCTCAAGATCCTGGGCAGCCGGAAGTCCGTTACGGGCAAATAGCTACGTCAATTGATTCTGATTCAGCTTTGTGGGATTCTTACCATGAACATGCTTCAACGCAACATCAACCTGTCCCTATTCATTTTTTGGGTCGCGATGCCCGGTATCTCCACGTCTTATGGCTCTGAGGCGAACCATTTTACTGCGGTTGCCACGTATGAGTGCATCGGGCTGTACTTCAAATCACCGGACCTCGGCGAGTGTCACGTCCGGTTCAGACGAGATGGAACATCCGCCTGGCGAGAGGGCTATCCCCTCGTCTACGATCCGCGTGACAACGAGTATCGCGGGAGTATCGTCGGTTTGGAACCGAACACAACCTATGACGTTCAAATCGCGCTCTATAATAATAGTCACGATCTCACGTGCAATACCCGAAATGATTCCTTCCCTATCGGGAAGGTAACCCATCTGAAGAGCGGCGCAGATTCCACGCCATTGAAGATTACGGAATCGGGTACGCCGCAAGGCTATCACCTCATCACCCCGGCGGAAAACTCCCGAGCCACAATCGACGTTCGCAATGCCGAAGACTATACCTGTGTGATCGACGCCGACTATGTGATCGTTCGCGGTGTTGAATTCAAGAACGCGGCAATTCACGGCCTTGTCATCAAGTCGAGACGCCACGACAACGTGATCGAAGACTGCCATTTCACGTTCTGGGGCAGGATCGGCGGTCCGAGGACATACGGCAACCAGGGTGGCACAGACAGCGCGATCTATGCGGGACGCGGCGCGGGCAATCTGACCATTCAGCGCAATCTGATCGAGAACCCGCGCGGCGCATCGAACGACTGGGATACGGGCCACCCGGCCGGACCGCAGGCGATTACGCTCATCAACTCGAGCGGTGGAAACGTTATTCGCTACAATGAGATTCGATCCAGCGAAGACCACGGCTTCAACGATGCCATCGGCGGAGCATCCAACTTCAGCCTCGAAGGCAGCCCCAATCGCGATTCCGATATATACGGCAACATCATTGCCAACGTCTGGGATGACGCCATTGAAAGCGAGGGGGCGAATATGAACGTTCGGATATGGGGCAACTATATCGAGAAGACGTTCCAGCACATCGCCACGGCGTGCACGTCCAAAGGACCTCTCTATATCTTTCGGAACGTCTTCGGGGAAAGTCGTCATACGCACCGCGACCCACTCGGTGGAAGCATGATAAAGGTCGGCGAGCGCGACCAGTTCGGTGGAGGACGGAAGTTCGTCTTTCATAACACCGCCCTTCAGCCCAAAGGGGCGTTTAACGTCTTCAGCAGCCACGTCAATCCCAACACCGTCACACGAAACAATATTTTTGACTGCCCGGGCCGGCTCGCGTCGTCACGTCAGGTCGAAATCCCCTGCGATTTCGACTACGACCTTTTTACCGGCATGGACCGGGGTATCGCCAGAGAAAGGCACGGTATTCGGGGCAAACCGGCATTTGTTGGATCATACGCGTTGGAATTTTACCCTTCGTCAACAACGACGAAAATCCAGTGGGGCAAGGTCCCGATCCAGCGAGGTGACAGAACGGTGACTCTGACCGATCCGGTCACGACAGTCCCGAATCCCGTTATTGATGCCGGAGTGAAACTTCCAAACTTCAACGATGATTACGCCGGAAAAGCGCCCGACTTAGGGGCCTTCGAATTAGGACGACCGCCGATCCGTTTCGGACGAAGAGCAGTAAGCAATATCTGGGCGCCCTGGGAACTACATTGATTTACGATTTGTGATTGCGACAAGAGAGACTGCTGTTTCAATCGTAAATCGAAAATCGCAAATCACAAATCTATTTGTCTTTCTGTCCCCTCTTGTTCCTGTTAGCTCGGAGTCTCTGCCTTCGCTTCTTACCAGCTTTCGTGTAGTGATCGCCATACAGGTCAGTGAGAATAGACTTCAACTTTTCGGGCGAATTCCGATTCTCGAAGGCCGGCAAGAGTAGATCGTGCGTTTGCCTCATCCACTCGTGGAGCTGGTTTCGCATATTATCGATGTCACCCCGGTACTCAGCCTTGTCGATGAGATTATGAATGCAATCGGGATCGTTCCTGAGATCGTAGAACTCTTCGAGTGCGCGGTATCGGAACATGTTGACGCGCTGTGCGGCGAAGGCATTGTCCGGCGCCGCCTCGACCATCGCCTTCATGGTCAGCCCTTCGTTGTTGTTGCGGTACCAGAACGTGCCGTCGCTCCACGGATTAAAGATGTAGCCGAAGCGTTTGTCCTGGACGCACCGCATCGGGACCGCGTCCCCTCCTGCTTTCATGTCGATCTGTGTGAAGACCTTGTCCCGGCCGGGCTGTTCTTCGCCCTTCAATAGAGGCAGAAAAGAGGAACCGTCCAGTCCCGCCGGGACCGGCAGACAGATCGCTTCGCATACTGTGGGGAAGAAGTCGATGCCCGAGATGAAGTGCTCTTTGTCGACGGAGCCTCGCGTCACGACGCCCGGCCAGCGAACGATCCACGGCGTGCGCGTGCTGGCCAGGTACGCGTTGCATTTTGCAAAGGGAATGGCGATGCCGTTGTCGGAAAGAAACATCACGAGGGTATTGTCCTCGAAGCCGGACTCCTTGAGCGCCTGCATCGCCCTACCGAACGTATCATCGAGCCGGCGAGCGGAATTCTGATAGTAGCTAATTTCTTCTCGGACGCCTGGCAGATCGGCAACGAAACCCGGAACGGAGACCTCATCCGGCGTATATGTCCTTGAGGGCTCTTTCGCTCCCTTGATGGGTTTTCCCGGGATATGATAGGGACGGTGTGGATCGTGCGAGTTCACCATAAAATAGAATGGCCTATCCTCGCGGCGACACCTTTCGAGGAATTCCTTGCAATAGCGATAGTAGATATCCGGATCGCGACCGTTTCCCAGCTCGTTCCGGTCGTGAACAAAGTCCCATTTGTAGTCGGCCTTCGGAGTCGAATGATTTACCTTGCCCAGAATGCCGGTCAGGTAGCCGGCGTCGCGGAGTGTCTGCATGATGGTGGGGATGTCACGGGTGGTGTGCATGAAGCCCAGGATGCCGCTGTTGTGGCCGTAGCGGCCCGTCGCCAGGACGCCCCGGCTCGGCTGGCAGATGGCAACGTTGACGTGCGCATATTCGAAACGCATTCCCTGCGTGGCAAAGACGTCGAGATTCGGGGTAAGATTGGGAACTTTGCCGCTGAAACAATCGACGGAATCGCGGTGCAGGTCGTCGGCGGTAAATAGGAGGACATTAAGCCTGCGTTTTTCCGATCCGCCGGCGCGAGCAAAAGGATTTACGGTCACCAGGCACGCGGCACCGAGTCCCAGATGCTTGATGAAATCACGTCTGTTCATTGTTGTCCTCCAACATAAACTAATGACAAATGACTATTAACTATTTGAATCGTGTGCGTTGACTGGGCTGATGAGTACGTCTTTCATTAGTCAATAGCCAATAGTCAATTCAAATCGCTTTTTCCCAACGTTTGAATTCGGCCTCCAGCTTTTTGGCAAGTTCAGGTTTTGCGGAGACGAGATTCGCGGTTTCGCCGATGTCGGTTTCCAGATCGAATAATTGCCAGCTTTGGTTGGTGCTCTGCTGTTCGCGCAGAAGCTTGTATCGGCCCATTCGTATCGCGGTGCTTTTGGGGCCCCAGCGCCAATAGAGATACTGGTGAGGCGACCGAGCGTCTCCGGCCAGGGCGGCGGTCGGGTCTTTGCCGTCCAGGAGGCGGTCGGATGGCAACGCGACGCCGGCGGCGCGAAGTGCCATTGGAACGAAGTCCATACTCACCAAAGGCTCCCGGCAGACGGTCCCCGGCTTGATCCGCTCAGGCCAGCGAACGATGCACGGCACGCGGATTCCACCTTCCCAGAGCGTGACGCCGCCGCCTCGCAAGGGCCGATTCGATGCACATTCCAGCCCGCGCGCAGGAATCATAAAAGCCCCATTGTCGGAAAGCACAATGACAATGGTCTCTTTCGTCAGATTCAATCGGTCGATCTGATCGAGAACGCGGCCGACTCCGTCGTCCAGGGCCGTGACCACGGCTCGGTAGCGCTGGCGTTCGTCGAGCGTCGTCGGCGAGTAGCCGTAGCGTACGAAGACTTCGTCCGGGGCTTGCCACAGGCAAGGCGCGCCGGGCGGCTTGTTTCGCGGATTCGGGAAGTGAGCAGCGTTGAACGGAACGTAGCAGAAAAAGGGCCAGTCCTTGTTCCGTTCGATAAACTCACACGCCGCATCCGCGAAAACGTAAGTGCTGTAGCCCTCGACCTCTACAGGCTCCGTATTGTGGTACAGGTCATGGCGACCGTTGTAGTCATACGTATAGTAATCGCAGTTGCCGGAGATATTCCCGAGGTATTCACCGAAGCCGCGATCCGTCGGCCGGCTACCGGAAGCGAAGCCGATATTCCATTTGCCAAAGCACCCGCTTACATAACCGGCCTTGGCGAGATAGCGGGGAAGGAGGACCTCCTTGTGTGGCAGCGCAATTTGCTCACGCGAATCTATCCTTGATATCTGTTCATTCAGACCGGTGCGGACCGGATGCCGGCCGGTGAGCAAGGCGCCCCGTGAGGGCATGCAAGAGGGTGAGGCAACGTAGAAATCAGTGCAACGAACGCCTTCGGTCGCAAGCTGGTCGATTCGCGGCGTCTTCATGTCCCGATTGCCGTAACAGCCCAGATCGCCGTAGCCGATGTTGTCGAGAAACATCAATACGATATTGGGCTTGCGACCGGCCTCGGCAGATCGGCCCACACACGAAAAGACAAGACCCGCAACCCCTGAACCTATAGCACGCCTCAGAAAACTTCGACGTGAAAGATCGGCTTTGGGCGTCCCGGCCACGGACGATTTGAAATTCCTCACTATGCTGCACTCCGGTCAGAATGACGGTTTCATCTTTAGCTTCATATGGACGACTAGCCTGAGTCTATATTGTAACGTTGTTATCACTTCAGTGCAACCACCCAGGGATTAGGCAAGGTACACCCTGCTTGAGATACCGTAAGATTATGTTATGATAGCGTATGATCGTATGATGCACAAACTTGAAACAGAAACAAAGATGGAGAAAAGACTATGAAAAGCTGGAAGAAGATGGTAATGGGCGTTTTAGTCACGGGGCTGTGCGGAAGCTCCACACTACGAGCCGCCGAACCGATGCATTTCCACCCACTATTCAACGGCAAGAATCTGTCTGGATGGGTCAACGTCAATACCGACAAGGACACCTGGAGCGTGCGAGACGGCATGATCGTGTGCACGGGGCATCCCATCGGAGTGATGCGCACGAACAGGCAGTACGAGAACTTCATCCTTCATATTGAATGGATGCACATGGAGGCGGGCGGGAACTCCGGCACGTTCGTCTGGAGTGAGGGAACGGTTCCGGAAGGCAAGCGTTTGCCTAAGGGAGTCGAGGTCCAGATGCTGGAACTGGATTGGGTCAATCAACACAAAATGAGGGACGGCACGCTTCCGCCCATCGCCTACGTTCACGGCGAAGTCTTTGGGGCGGGCGGTCTGAGGACGACTCCGGACAATCCGCGCGGCAGCCGGAGCAAATCCATCGAGAATCGCTGCAAAGGAAAGGGACAGTGGAATACCTACGACGTTGTGTGCGTCGACGGCGTCATTAAGCTGGCGGTGAACGGCAAATTCGTCAACGGCATCCGTAACGCAAGCGTCAAGAAGGGCTACATTTGTCTCGAATCCGAAGGGGCTGAAATCCACTTCCGGAATATCCAGATTATGGAATTGCCGCCCGGGATCACCACCGCCGAGAACACGGCGCCTGTCGTCCCGTAGGGGGAGGCCCCTGTGCCTGCCCAGTCTTAGGGACTCCTTAGAGGGCGGCCACGGGGGGCCGCCCCTACGATTCATCGTAAGGTCTTGATCGGGACGTCGAGGATCTTCTTCGCATCGGCGCACCATTGGCCCTTTTCGTAGTCGAACGGAACGGCTACAAGTCTATCGGGACCGATACGGATGACCGTCACTTCGCTGGGAGAGCCGGGAGCCGGCGAAGGCAGTTGCACGAAGTTTATGTCTCGGTATTTGCGTACGTTGGCCTTGTGATAATGGCCGCCTAACACGAGGATTACGTTCGCTTTTCCGAAAGCATCAACGAAGGCGTCTCTGTTTGTGATGGCGTCGAAACACAGATGCGTCGCCACCACAACGGGCGCGCCCTTCGGTACTTTCGAGAGAGCCTTGCGCAGGTACGCGAGTGCATTGTCGGAGATCGGCTGCGAGGGATTGTTGAGGCTCTCATCGTACTCCGAGTAGAGAGCAATGAAAT
Organism: Sedimentisphaerales bacterium; assembly: GCA_037381725.1. GTDB lineage: Bacteria > Planctomycetota > Phycisphaerae > Sedimentisphaerales > Anaerobacaceae > JAFGTG01. The sequence continues at coordinate 3,699 of JARRQQ010000051.1, read as the reverse complement.
AGACACCCTTCCTACTGAACGTATAACTTAACGCGCCGTAGCGTTTTTTCAGCCAGTTGTGCACAATAGGGCTGGGAGTAAGACCACCGCTATCATGGTTGCCCGCTACGTCGTAGCTGCGGAACTTCAGCCGTTTAGTAATCAATCGTGCGTACGTCTCTATGGCCGCACGGGAGGGCCATTCCGTGATATCGCCAAGCCCAATGACGAAATTCGGATCATCGACCTTTCCCCGGATGTTCGGCGGATAAGCCCTGCCCGGCAGCCCATTCATTGCATCAATCGCGGGAATCAAATGCGCGCCGTCTCCATCGGGCTTGACGTGCTGATCCGACCACCCGAAGAAGGTCAGCGCGCTCGTCTGATCGCTGAATCCAGGTCGTGACAAAATACAGACAAGAAAGCAGGCTATCCATGCGATTGTCTTGACGTTCGAGGCTTTACATGTGGCCATATTTACCCTCCCGTTATCCTAAATGATCTTCAATAGCGGCACGGGCATGCATTATAACACTTTTCGGCACCGAACCGGCAGAGTTTTTTGTGTTGTTGAAGGACATACCTCCGGCGCCGGACAAGGAATCGACGCAGCGGAAGCGCTTCATCGGCCCGGCCGATATTCACACACGGGGACACGAATGGAATAAAGAGCAAGGGCGAAGACAGCCGACTATGGGGCAATGAGAGATAGCCCGAACTCGATATTCAGGTCTTGTGAGATGGTCCGTGTGAGGCGGGAACTGACCTTTTACTCTGCGGGGATCATTAAGCGCATGCCGACCGTCAGGTGGTCTTCATCTTCCAAGACGGCGGCGTTAAGATCTCTGATCTCTCTGTATCGACTACCTTCTCCGAGCAGCGTTTCGGCGATGGCCCACAGACTGTCGCCCTCTTTAACAGCATACAGTTGGCTCTGCCGTGCGTTGCTCTCACGGGTGGCGGGGTGGCTCCCGCCAATGGACTTGACCGTTTCAAACATCGAGTCTGAAAAGACGCCTCCTTGCTCTTGCAGCGTCTTCAAAGGCGGAATGAGGAGCTTCTGCCCGATAAAGATCGCGTCCGGAGAAGTCAGCACCTTCTGGTTGGCGAGGAACAGCCGGAGGATGTTCGCTTTTTTGTTGCCTTCCTCAGGGCCATAGAATTTCTTGGCGATGTCCGCCAGGTTATCGCCCCCACGTACGGTATAGTAGACTTCCGACGAAGCCGTACGCACCCCGTCGCTCCGGCGGACTTCAGCGTCTCGGTTCGTCACCGTTTGCGGCGCAGTCGGCGCCGTCGCTGGAGGCGAAACGTGCGAGCCGGCATCTCCAGTTTGATCTGTCGGGAGTTCGTGGTCCACTCGGACCTCGCCCGGCGGACAGGCCAGGTCGCGCTCGACTGTCTCGCCACGTACAGTATTATCAGCCGCGACGGCATTTGAAGCATCCGCGTCTTTAGGTCGGCCGAAACGGGTAAAGCCGTTGATCACGAACGCGACGACAAATATGAGTATCAAACCGATCAACGATCCAATCTTCGCATCTGAAGCCATAACACAACTCCCTACCCCCGCGCGTCGCATAGCGAGGTCATTTTTTTCTTGATTATCGGATGACTGTGTCGCACTGAAAACCCGCGGTCCGTCGCGTTGTCGCGTGCCGGCCTCGACAACAAACGGGCCGGCGTCCCTTCGTCCGGACCACGCATCGTGGACCCGTCGAACGGTTTTCCATTCCCTTCGTTAGCTATATCGGCAGGCGGGCGCGGTTATCTTTTGCGGATTGGGAAGGTTCTGAGATTGTTTTTGGAATGAAACTCACCTGACGGGCAATCAGGCGTTTCGTACACCGGCCTACTGCGGGGACGACTTTGCGGGCGTCTCCGGTTCTCGCTCAGCCGAGACAAGCACCGCAAGCTCTTTCATGCGCGCCAGGTGAAAACCGGAGATCAGTCCGCTCCTGTCCGGAGGGACGTTGAGAAGATAGTTGGCGTTTCGCCCGTTGCAGAGCTTGAGCATGTCAAGTATTTGCCGTGCGGTCTTCGCACGTGCCGGAGTGTCGGCCGAATTCCAAAACCAGCCGCCGGAGATCTTGTCACAAACCTCGGCGGGAGTCGTGTTGCCTTCGGGCGGCAAACCTTTCGGATCCCACGGGAATTCACAACTATACACGTCGGAATCATTCAGGTTGTGGGCATTGTTGCCGATCACGAGGCATTGCGGTTGCAGCGATTTGACGTGCGCCCGGACCTCCTGCCAGCGCGACCGGGTGTACTTGTTGGAGTACTGGTCGATCCACAATAGATCAATCGGACCATATCTGGTCAGCAACTCGGTCAACTGCTTCTTGATAAAGCCCACGTAGTCCCCTGCCGCCTCGGGCGGCAATCCGTGCAAGTCGGGCTTGCCTTCGGGAACCGCGCTGCCAAAACGGGTATTCGAGAAATCCCCAGGGAAACAGTAATAGAAGCCGACCTTGAGCCCCCGCGCGCGGAAGGCTTCCACAAATTCGCGGACGACATCGCCCTTGCCGTTCTTGTAGTTAACGAAGCGAGTAACGTCGTGTGTCGTGCAGTCGCTGTCCCACAGGCACCAGCCGCCTGTATGCTTGACCGTGAGCACACCGTACTTCATGCCGGCGGCGTGGGCAACCTCAGCCCACTGCCTGCAATCCAGTTTGTCGGGCTTGAAAAGAGCCGGGTCTTCATAGCCGTTGGCCCATTCGCGATCTATGTACGTTGCCATGTTGAAATGAAGAAACAGGCCGAAATGGAGCTTTAGGAAGTCCTTCTGGAGAACCGTCCTGTCGATCTCGGAGTCCTTGGCTTGCGGCTGTTGTCCCTCCTGAGCCGGCACCGTCGCACTCGTTCCAAACAAAACGGCCAGAAGTGCAATTGGTAATAACGATCGCATCGTCGTGGATCCTTTCAAATCATTCCTTACCACTCACCATCCTACAAGCCCGTTCCGCCTGTGTCCACCTTTCTGTTCCGCCACGGCGGGACCATGACGGTATACGCTCGCACGGCGACAATTCGTTCCGACGGATGAAATTTGAAATGAGGTCTTCAGATCGCATTGACAAAATGCGGCGGGAGTGTAATCTTGAAAGACTTGTGGAGCTCTTTGATTGTAGTACCTTGTTGCTCAAACGAAGGGATAGAGATGAAAACACCCCCCAACATGCGGCACGACCACGAACTATTCACGAGGCATCCAGACAATCCGATTTTGTCGGTCGCGAGTTGGCCCTACGCCGCCAATTCGGTTTTCAATGCGGCCGCAGTCCAGGTTCATGGCCAGGCCCTGCTGCTTGTCCGCGTCGAGGATTTCCGGGGCATATCGCACCTGACTGCCGCGCGCAGCGATAACGGCATTTCGGACTGGGATATTGATAGGGAACCTACATTGTTCCCAGACCCGGCAAACCATCCGGAAGAGCTTTGGGGGATAGAGGATCCGCGAGTAACCTGGGTTGAGAAGCTGGGCAAATGGGTGATAGCCTATACCTCATACTCCAAAGGAGGCCCATTGGTTTCTCTGGCAACCACGGAGGATTTCAGGACTTTCGAGCGACTGGGACCCGTCATGCCGCCGGAAGACTAGGACGCAGCGTTGTTTCCGAATCAATTCGGCGACAAATGGGTAATGCTTCATCGACCGGGTCCAAGGTCTTCCCTCCTGGGCGCACACATTTGGATCTCATTTTCTCCGGACCTAAA
>JARRQQ010000050.1:0-15490 GCA_037381725.1 Sedimentisphaerales bacterium | reverse complement strand
GCAGTTTTTTGCGGAAAGCAAAACATCTCGTCGCCGAGTCTTCCCGTCTGATACAGCGCGCGGTCGAGCGCGTGACATACGAAATAGTGATACGGGGTCCAGCGGCCGATCTCGATGACTTTGTCCCACATCCTATAGCGGGAATAGTAATCCACCTGCAGAGACCTCCGCAACTCAGGATTACGGGAAATGAGCAAAGTCGCTATCGTGATCGCAACAAGAGCCGGCGTTTGAAGCTTGTAGAAGACCTTACTGACGATGAAATGAAGCTTCTGACGACCTTTGGAACGTCGTTTTTCGCTGCGAGCCTTTGACGAAGTGTTCATGAAGAACGAATGCCATATTCCAACAGCCGCAACCGTCAGAGGCAGAAATAGGTAGAGCAGATAAACGGCGGTCAGCATTGTTCGACCTGATTGGCGGCTCAGAAGCCTCCAGGAAAAAGGCAGCAGCCGGCTGTACGCATCGAGAAGCCGGGCTCCATAAACCATGCTTCCGAGAACCGGCATAGCCGCGCCCGAAACGAGCATGAGCAGGCCAAGGACCCGTCGGATTCTCAAGAGGACTTCATAAAGTCCGCAGAGGACAACGAATACGAGAGCCGGCCCGCCGGCTGCGACGTACAAGATCGGAGTGAGGGCCAGGAAGAACAAGGCGGCCAAAGTCGCCTTGCGGGGCGTGAATCTCAAGTAAAAGCAAAAGCTCACCAAGGACAGGGACAATCCCATCGTTGTCGGAAAATGAAACGCGTACTGGCAGTACAACGCCAACAATACGAGCGGGCCGAGGAATCGAAGGCCGCGAAGCCGGGGAGCGCCGACCTTCCTGGCGACGTAGTCGGTACACAGACAGATTGTCAATGCCTGGACCGTCACGATGGCCGAACCGAGCCAGGAATAATAGAAGGACTGGGCGAGAAGAGCCGAGAGATATTCAACCGATCCGCCGGGATACGCTAGGAACTCTTTCAAAAAGTCCCACCCCCGATAGAAGACCGGGAAGTTGTCGATCAAGCCGCCGCCATGATAAAGCAGACGAAGGTCAACTGCAAACGCCAGGTAGAGATAGAAGAACACGAAGAAGGCCGCGTCGGGAAGGAGTCCCCACCAGCAACGGGCCATGATCTTCCGAGGTGCATTTGTTACCCTCATAAACAGGTGCGCTCTTTATCTCGGTTATGACTCAACCGCCGGCCACTCGAATCCTTCTTCCCGAGCACGCTCATATCACGCACTCACAGAAGTTGTTCGATAGCATATGACAAGAACACTCACGGACATTCCGGAGCTTCATGTTTCGATAATCTATCATGTTCGCCCCGAAAAAACAATAATCGGGTCACCGCATGAGAGAAGAACCTCTGCGGACCCAGATACGGATACACAAACAAAGGAAGGATCGTTATGTATTCTGCCTCAGCCAAGTCGTGAATTTGGCCAAGCCCACCTGGAGTGGTGCTGAAGGTTTGTAATCCAAGTCCCGCACGGCCATGGTGACATCAGCATAGGTGCGTTCGACGTCGCCGGGCTGCGGCGGAAGATATTCCTTGACCGCTTTTTTGCCGAGCGCATTTTCGATCTCGGCGATCAGATCGTTGACGGCAATCGGCTGTGATTCGCCGAGATTATAGACATGAAAACCATCGCATCGTTCCATAGCCGCAACGGCGCCGTCGATGATGTCGTCGATGTAAGTAAAGTCCCGCATCATCGACCCGTCGCCGAAAACAGGGATGGACTCGCCTTCTTCGATAAGTCTGACGAATTTGTGGATGGCCAGGTCGGGTCTCTGCCGCGGGCCATAAACGGTGAAAAAACGCAGGCAAGTGATCGAGATATCGTACAGATGGTGGTAGGTATGGCAAATCAACTCGCCCGCCTTCTTTGTCGCGGCGTAAGGTGAGATTGGAAAATCAACGTTGTCCTCTTCCGAGAAAGGTACCTTCTCATTGTTCCCGTAGACGCTTGAACTCGATGCGAAGATAAACCTTTTGATGTTGTATTTCTTCGCGGCCTCGAGCAAGACCATTGTTCCATTGATATTGACGTCCGCGTAAAGCAAGGGCTGGGCAATCGAGGGACGCACGCCCGCCCGGGCCGCCAAGTGTACGATGACGTCCACGCCGGCGCCGACGGCCCGATCCATGGCGTCATGGTCCCGGATGTCAGCTTCGACGAGCTGGAAGTTTTCGTTTTTCAGGCAGTCCTCGATGTTTCGACGTTTGATGCGCGGATCGTAAAAACTGTCGAAGCTATCGACGCCGATGACCGCCCGGCCATCACCGAGAAGTCGCTCGCACAAATGCGAACCGATAAATCCGGCAGCTCCCGTCACCAATATTTTCATGTGATTCCTCCCTCCCGCTCACGCCGAAAAAATGATGATGGCTCCGACAGCAATGACGACACAGGCCACAATCCGGAACACAATGTTTGACTGCTTTGCGTACCAATCGAAAATTCGCCTGATCCTGTCCGGCCCGAGCACAAAGATCAAGAGACCTGAAAGCAAAAAGAGGACGCCAAAGGCGCCTATGATCCTCGGCCTGCGGCATTGTGTGGCAGCCAGCAAGAACACAACCGCCAGGGCAAATCGGATCAGCCCGGCGACGTAGATTCGTTTGCCCTTTTTGAAGAAGCTCATCAGCGCCTTGAGGATGCCGGGCCTGAGCAGGTACGCAACACCTATCAGCACAAACAGTATCCCCAAACCCTTGATGACAGATACCATGCTCATGAGGTTGTCCCGCTTACTCAACGACCTCTATCGTGTCGATATCGATTTCAACGCTTGCCGCCTGACCGAGCATATCGACTTGCAAAACCAGGCGCGTCGCACCTCGGGTGGTGACCACGACACCCTCAAGGCCGAGCAAGGGTCCGGCCATGACTTTGCATTTTTGACCTGCTTTGACGTACTTGTCCGGGACCAGAGGCGCCCCGACCACGAGGGCCTGTTGAATTTGCAGCAGCTCGTTGAGCAGTCTTTCCTGGTCGTTCACTTTGATCAGATTCGCCACCCGGTCGGTGCGCAGCACTTCGGTCCGCTCGTTTTCCCCGCCGCAGAAGAACAGGTATCCGCTGAACAACGGCAACAGCGACCGGATCGTTCTTCGGCTCTTGCGCCGCACCTTCCAACTCATCGGGAGAAAATAGCTGATCTCCCGTCGAACCAAATCATGAGCCAGGGCTTTCTCGTTCCTGCTCTTGGTGTGAACCACCCACCACTCACCGGTGAAATGACGAAGGGATTCGACGTGCGGCCACATCAGAGGAGGATTTTCACTTATCTTCAACAAGGCTTTTCGTCCTAACGTATTCCGTAAAATTTGAGAACGGTTTTGGCCGTATACTCGATCTGCTCCGGCGACAGTTCCGGATAAACCGGCAGCGACAATACCTCTTTGCACAACCTTTCCCCAACCGGCATATCGCCTTGAGCATAACCCAAATCAGCAAAGCAATCCTGCAAATGCAACGGCTTTGGATAAAAGACCGCCGACCCCACGCCGTTGTCGGCCAGGAACGTTTGCAGCCGGTCCCGCTCGGGCACCGTGACGGTATATTGATGATAGATGCAGACGTTGCTGGGGTCGATTGCGGGTGTCTTGACCGGTGAACCGGAAAAGAGGCGGTCGTAAAGGGCGGCGTTCTGTCGGCGCTTCTCGTTCCACTGGTCGAGGTGCTTGAGCTTGACGTTCAGCACGGCACCCTGGATACCGTCCAGGCGAAAATTGCCGCCGATCACCTTGTAGAAGTATCGGGGTTTCTGCCCGTGGTCGCGAAGGGTCCTGATCTGCTCGGCCAGTTGATCGTTGTTGGTTGTCACCAGGCCGCCGTCGCCGAAAGCGCCTAGGTTCTTCGTCGGATAGAATGAAAAACACCCGCAGTCGCCGAAGCTCCCGGCCTGCACACCGTCGCGGCTAGCGCCGATGGCCTGGGCCGCGTCCTCAACAACAGCGAGATTGTGCCGCCGGGCAATTTCCGTTATGGACTCCATCCTCACGACTTGCCCAAACAAGTGGACTGGAATAATGGCTCGCGTCTTTTCAGTTATCCGTCCCTCGATTCCAGCCGGGTCAATGTTGTAGGAGTCCGGATCGACGTCTACGAAAACGGGCTTGGCTCCAAGCCGGGCGATGCTGCCCGCGGTGGCAAAAAAGGTAAAAGGCGTAGTGATTACTTCGTCGCCGGGTCTGACGCCCAGCGCCATCAGGCTCACCAGCAGCGCGTCCGTGCCGCTTGAAACGCCGATGGCGTGTCTGACGCCGCAATGGACCGCTATCTCTTCTTCGAATTTCGCCACAGCCGGACCGAGCGCGAAGGCCTGGCTTTCACATACTTCGTTAATAGCCTGAGCGACTTCGTCCTTGATCGTTTTATACTGTGCTTTCAAGTCTAGAATCGGGACTTGCATCAACACCCCATTTATTTGCTATGCCTTGACCACTTTTCTGCCCGCGCCGCGAACAGCCACCGTCGCGTTTCGAGCATCGACCACGAGCCCGGCATTCTTGACGATCCAGTCATAATCATAATCGCTGTGGTCGGTCGAAATCAAGACGACATCATAGCCGGCCAACATTTTGGCTGATAACCTCTTGCTGACCATTTTCAGGTCGTGCTGGCGTTGTTTGTGGGTTCTCGGAATGTGGGGATCGTTGTAATCTACCTTGGCTCCCTTCTTCCGGAGCAGCTCGATCAGCTCGATCGATGGGGATTCCCGCAGATCGTCGATGTCCTTCTTGTAGGCCAGACCCAGCACGAGCACCTTCGAGCCTTTGAGACTCTTGCGACGCTCATTCAGCGCCTCCATCGTCTTCGTTACCACGTATTGTGGCATGCTCGTGTTGATTTCCCCCGCCAATTCGATGAACCGAGTCGGAATGCCGTATTGCCGGGCCTTCCAGGTCAGGTAAAATGGATCAATAGGAATACAGTGTCCGCCGAGGCCGGGGCCGGGATAAAAGGCCTTGAAGCCGAAAGGTTTTGTGCTCGCCGCTTTGATGACCTCCCAGACGTCTATCCCCATCTTATCGAAGACAATCTTCAACTCGTTCACCATGGCGATATTCACGCAGCGATAGACGTTTTCGAGAATCTTGGCGGCTTCGGCGGCCTCGAGGCTCGACACGGGAACGGTCTGTACAATCGCGGCGCCGTAGAGCTGACAGGCCATGTCCCGGCATTTCTTTGTCAGGCCGCCAACGACCTTGGGAATGGTCTTCGTGGTGAAGTCCGGGTTTCCCGGATCTTCGCGCTCGGGCGAATAGGCCAAGTGAAAATCCTTGCCCGCTTTCAGGCCGCTGGTCTCCAGGATCGGGGCCATCAGCTCGCTCGTTGTGCCCGGATAGGTCGTGCTCTCAAGGACAATCAACTGGCCGGGCCGAAGGTTCTTGGCAATCGTTTCGGCGCTGCGCACGATGAACTGGACGTCCGGCTCGCGATTTTCGGTGAGCGGCGTGGGCACGCAGACCAGTATAGCGTCCACCTTCCTGAGCTGGGCCATATCGCTTGTCGCGCGAAAGCGGCCCTCTCGGACCATCTGGCGGACTTGCGAGTGCGGAACGTGCTTAATGATGCTCCGGCCGGAGTTTAGGACCTTGACCTTCCTGTCGTCGACGTCGAAACCGACGACTTTCAGGCCGGCCGAAGCAAACTCCCTCGCCAGAGGCAGGCCGACGTACCCCAGCCCCAAAACGCCTACAACGACATCCTTATTGTCGACTCTCTTCTTCCATTGCTCCATATAAGCGTCTCTCTCTCATCAAAAAGGAAGCGTCAGTTTAGGCGAGCGTTGGTGGAAAGTCAAAGGAATTGGGCAGGCGCGAATTAAAATATTGACTATTTTCCGCCCCGTATGACAATGTGGGCCGATGGATACCCGTTGAGGAGTCAAGGGCTATCGAGAAGAAACTGGGCATCTTGTTCACCTGTATTGGCCGGCGCGTTTCGCTGCTCCAAAGCTTCCGGCGGGCGGCGCGACGGCTGAAGATTGACGCCTCCTTTCTGGGTACGGATACGACCGAACTGAGCGCCGCACTTCAATTGTGCGACAAGCGTTTCCTCGTCGAGCCCACCACACACCCGGGTTACATCGCAGAATTGCTGTCAATTGTGAAACACAACAACGTGAGACTCCTGGTCCCGACCGTGGACCTGGACCTGAAATCCCTGGCGCAAAACAACCCCAAATTCGCGAGCCTGGGCTGCCGCATCCTGGTTTCAGCCCCAGACGTAGTTGACACTTGCCAGGATAAGAGAAAGACTCATAAGTTTTTACAAAACAACAACTTCTACACGCCAGCAACCATGAGCATCCGGACCGTCCTAAACAATAGTCAATCAAAGATGTCTTTTCCTCTGTTTCTAAAGCCCTGGGACGGCCACGCTGGCAAGGCAAACGCCGTCGTCCACGACCGCGAGGAACTGGCGTTCTACGCCAAGAGGATACCCAACGCCATCTGCCAAGAGTACGTCGAGGGAGTGGAATTTACTTGCGACGTTTATGTGGATTTCGGCATGAAGGTCCGTTGCGTCGTGCCGAGACGCCGTATCGAGGTCAGGTTCGGGGAGATCAGCAAGGGGCAGGTCGTCAAAAACGCGCGGATCATGGCCGAAGCGGCTCGCCTGGTCGAAACGCTCCGAGCCGGACCGGGCGTTATCACGCTCCAACTGTTCTTGACCGGCGACAACGAAGTTAAGTTCATCGAGATCAACCCGAGATTCGGCGGGGGGGCGCCCCTGTCCATCAAAACCGGCGCTAACTTTCCGAAATGGATACTCCAGGAACTCTCCGGCCAAGAACCCCGCATTCGTCCGGCCGCCTTCAAGGACAACCTCATCATGCTCCGCTACGATAGTGAAGTCTGGCTGAGTAACAATCAATAGTCAATTAATGCCTAAGGTATAGTCAATCACAAAGTCACCGTCAGATATTGCGTGTCGTCGGCAAAGCGGATGGCACCTTCGTAGGCGGCGGGGATGAGCAGGCAATCGCCGGCACGAAATTCGACGGGGTCCGCGCCGGTCTTCAGGATCGTGCCGCAGCCGGACAGGATAATCAAGGTTTTCACCTCGCCTGGCGAGAGAAGAAGCTCGCAATTGCGGCTCTGGTGGCCCTTGTCTACGGCAAAATACTCGCAGTCCACCAGCCGGCCTATCGTCGTCACGGGAAGATCGTTGCCGGACATATCAAAGTGAATGCTCTCCAGGGCTTGCTCGATGTGCAACTCTCGGGGTTTGCCGGTCTGATCGAAACGGTTCCAATCGAACACGCGATACGTCGTGTCCGACGGCGTTTGAATCTCCGCAATCAGCAGGCCCGGGCCGATCGCATGGGCCGTCCCGGCGGGCAGGAAATGACATTCGCCTTTACGAACCACCACCTTCGCGAGCATGTCGGCCACGGTCCTCTGCTCGATGGCCTCGGTGAACCGCTCCTTCGTCACGCCCTTTTTCAGCCCCTTGTAGATCACCGCGCCCGGCTCAGCAGAAATGATATACCAGCACTCGGTCTTCGGCTCACCTTTACCCATCCGCCGGCAAGTCTGCGGATCGGGGTGGACTTGCACGCTCAGCACCTCCTGGCAATCCAGAAGCTTAACCAGCAGAGGGAACGCCCCGGCGAAACCCTCGTCACCCATAATCTCCTTCGGGAATTCTTTAATCGCCGAGGCAAGCGTCCGCCCGGCCAGCTCACCATCGGTAATCACGGACTTATCCTGGGGCAAGTCCGCCAGTTCCCAGCTCTCGCCGATCTTCTCCCAAGGCGGCAAGTCCTTCCCAAACACGTCCTGCAGCTTCCTGCCACCCCAGATTCGCTGCTTAAAAATGGGCTGAAATTTCAACGGGTACGCTTTCATGGCGATCATCTTAGCTTCGGCCGCCAACTGTGTCCAATCCAATTGCCCAGATTTCCTTTGGATAGATCGTCTGCATACATCTTTCCAAAAGCTGGGGGCGGAAGAGGTCTAACGGAGGGAATTGACGATGCCGTTGGCGATGGCCTCGGCGAGGCGGTCCTGGAAGGAGTCGTCTCGAAGTAGGGCGGCTTCGCGGCGATTCGTCAGGTAGCCCATCTCGATCAGGACGGCCGGCCCGGTGGTTTCGACGAGGACGCGGTAATTTGCGGTTTGCGTTCCCCGGTCGGTCAGGCCCGTCTCAGCCATCGAGTCCTCCAGGGCATCGGCGGCCCGATGAGAGGCTTCAGAGGCTCCATTGGCAATGTAAATGGTGAATCCCCGTACCGAGCTCTTCGACGACGAGTCCGCGTGGATACTCACGAACAAGTCCGCATTGAGCCGGTTGGCAATATCAGCACGGTCTTCCAAATCGGGATAATAATCACCCGTCCGCGTCATTTCGACGCTGACACCCCTTTGCCGGAGCAAGGAGGCAACCCTCTGCGCGACGGCCAGGTTGACGACTTTCTCGTAGTAGCCCAGGACGCTTGTCGCACCGGGGTCTTTGCCGCCGTGACCCGCGTCGATCACGACGCGTTTCGGTGCGCCCGAGAAACTCGCGGTGCGTCTCGGTTCGGCAGTTCCCATCACCGAGCGGATCTGCGAAACAAGCGACCTCAACACGTAGATTTCGCCACTCTTGTCCATTCGGCTGACCTTGCCCACCAGCTTTCCATTGGCATAGACCGGCCCGCCGGCATACTTGAAAACCATGACGGTATTGCCCGAATCCCTGAAAGTCACGAGCGTCGGTGTTGTTTCGGCCACGCGCAAGGCCAGAAGCCGCGACAACTCGGAGACGCCGATGGTCTGCTGTTCTTGCGGCCCGGGACGGGTAATCACCGGAAGCTCAGAAGACCGTTGGCACCCCACCATCGCGACGGCTGTCGAAGCCAGAAGTAGGACTAATCTGATTCTGCTAAGCATTTTGACAGTATTATCGGCATTTGAGGCCCTCTTGCATTAGACTCTTACCGACATTCGCTTTCCGGCCGCAGGTTGCAGGTCAGCCAGCTCTCCGCGAACAGGGCAAAATCCACCAGGTCAACCTTGCAATCTTCATTCAAGTCACCGATGGGCTTCTGTACGCACACCGGCGGTGCCAGGTTCTCCCGAACCCATCCCAGCGCAGGCTCGTGCTCCGGCTCGTCATCGACGTTGAAGACGATGTAAATCGGATACGACTCGCTCACCGTCGGGTTCGTACTGTATAGTCCCAACTCGAGCAAGTATATCCCTTTGGCTGGGTCATTTGCGCTACACCCGTTCAGCGTGAAGATGAGATGTCGATGCCATGAACCATCAGCGGCAACCGGAATCTCGATGCCGGACATAAAGCCTGAGCCGGTTTCGCGTATTTGCTGCACGTAGCTGACAATCATCGTCTCCTGGGTGGCGGGATCCAAAGGATCGAAGCCGTGGCCATTCCAACGTTCCAGGGCGTCGAGCATGTTGAATCCAACGGCTGTACCAACGGGGAAAGTCCCCGGTTCAGAGTCGAAGCCCGGCTCATCCACCGAGAAGAATTCGTCTTTCTCCAGCTCTGACGGCAATACTCTCGGGGCAACGATGACCGAATCAAATTCCACCTTAAGCTCAAAGTCCCCTTCATGTGTATGCTGAGCTTCCGTCAGGGGACAAGACAGAAACACGATAAACAAGCCTGCAAATAATCGTAGCATTCTCATAATCTCCTCACTTTCATCATCACATGTCTCTCAAACTCGCCAGTCCGCGTTGCCATCTCTGCGAAAGCAGGGATCCTAAAATGCAGCATCTTCTGTGGATTCCCGCTTTCGCGAGAATGACACGTCGCGAAACCAAGCATGGGAGAGTACAAGACAGAACCTTTCAATAAGCCACTTTGGGATCGAAGCTGTTGTGCTGCCAGTTCGTATAAACGTCGCGGAACCTTCTGGCCTCAGCGTGTCCGTCGAGAAACCCGTAATTGGACCGCGCGTCCCAGGATTTGGGTTCGCCGCCATGCGCGTTTGTCTGAATCTGTCCGGCCGCCTTAACGGGTGGAGAATCCTCCTGGCCCGGTACGTACCACATTTCGACGTGCGGATGGTCCGCGCCGGCAAAGTCGCCCTCAAAAGCCATAATGAGAAAATGCACGGTGCCTGACGGCCGGGGCACTTGAGACAGTTGCCGATACGGCTTTTCAGGAGCTATGGTGCTGAGGTAGTTGTTGATGCCGTAGCTCGTTCTGCGAAACTGGTCTGTCGTCGGCGGCACCGGGATTCCCTGACCGCCTTCTTCAACGGGCCAGTGGGGGCTTCTGTCGACGGGGGATCGGTACAATAGCTTGTCCTTGTAATACGGCTGAAGGGTGCGAATCCATGCGACCTCCTCATTCGCATGTGCTCCGCCGTGGGCCAGCCCCACGTCAACAAGGTGTCCCTCCCAGTCGGTCATGTACATCCAATGAGCCACCTCCATGTTCCGCATGTTGCTCAAACACTTCATTCGCAACCCGGAGAGGCGGGACTTATGAAGCACGGGCATTAAGATGCTCATCAGAATCGCGATGATCGAAATGACAACAAGCAGCTCCACTAACGTGAAAGCGCAAGCGCGTCTCATAGTATGGCTCCTTTTTCAGGCGCAATGATGGACACTTCCGCTTGTCCTGCCGGAGAATACACGGATCGGTTCAAAAGCTGATTCAATGCTGCACGGAGTCTCTATGCAGCCGGCGGGGGACGTGGGCCAAAAGGTTCGCAGTCGAAGGCGGCTATGCAGAATTCGGGCTGAAACTCAGCGTGCTCCGCGTGCAAAACGTAGCTGGGAAGATTGACCGGAGGCTCGGTGGTGAATTTGCCGCGTGAGATGACCAACTGCTGACATATGGAGCAATGCTCAGGATCGTGCTCCCCAGGACGTTCATGGCTCAGCAGGTGCAGGTACAGCAATGCCCCGGTCACCATCGTCCCGAAGCAGGTCAACGCAACAACAAGGGCAACTTGTCGAGTCAAACGTCCCAAGTCTCAGATCTCCGATCTTCCCACCTGCAATCTCCCCTCATGCGCACGCCGGACACAACCCTTCGAGCCGGACCTGCTGGCGATGGATGACGAAGCCTCTGTGCGGGCTTTTGGCCATCGGCAGGGACATTCCCGTCAGGCAGTGCGTGTGGCCGCAGCGGATGCAGGTGAAATGAGGATGGCATTGGCTTTCCGTGCAGTTATGGGCCAATTCAAAATGCCACGCCCGCTCGTCTATATAGGCTTTATGCACCAGCCCAGCTTCGCAAAGGCTTTCNNAAGTGCTCCTTGCCCAGGCACTGTGCGATCTGTCCCTGGCTGAGCGGCTGGCTCGCTTCAATCAGCACTTTCAAGATGGCCACGCGCCCGCTCGTGCAGTAGAGCTTCGTCGCCTTGAGCATCTTGCGGGCCTGTGTGTTCAAATTCACCTTTGTCATATTGATTCCGAAGCCGTTTTCTGTGGCTCCCGTGGTGGTGTGCGTGCGCCGGATGGACGTCCGAACCGACGAACAACAGTGGAAATACAATGTCGCTGATGCAGCAGGGCAACCAGACCGCGATGAACAAAACCACGAAAACGCCGATCAGCATCACTATAGACAGTTCTCGCTGCGTGTTCATCAGGACGTGGAATGACGAGGCCCAAGTGCTGACGAGAACGTGTCCGGCGTGCGGGAATTTTGTCCGTGGCCAGAAAAACGCGATGACAATCCCGAGCAAGGCGGCGGGATTGACGAGATACCATTCCTCGATGAAACCTAAATGAAGCCGGGCCCGGATGTTCGACCAGCCTCCGTCCATTCCCATCTCCGAGGCGCGCTCGTGATCCTCACCCCCGGCGTGGTCGCCTGTAGCCTGGGGATCTTGGTGGCTGTGCAGGTCCGCGTGCATCGGGATGGCAACGCCCAAGATGCTCTCGCCGAAGAAGGGCAGAACGCAATCGCTCAGTGTGGCGATGCCGATGGAGCCGAAATAACCCACTAGAAGGACGGCCAGGAAGTTCGCCTTCCCTTTGTAAAGCTCGAACAATGAAGCGGTTACGATGGCGGAAAGCACGACGTGAGCCGGATGGAAGACCTTGAAGAGCCCGTGATTGACCTCACTGCCGACACCTTTGAACAGGAGCATGCAAAAAATTCCCGTTGCGGCTCCGAAGAGCGTAAATGGGGCGTGATCCTTCAACTCCGTCAAAATCGTTGTCCATCTCTGCTTCATCAGCTCTTTCCAACCTAATCCCGAACCTGACCTACTCGTTCAAAGCATGCTACCATAATACAATAACTACGCACGATTTGCAACTAAGTTGCAAATATTTTTCGTGTTTTTTAGGTGGCGGGCTAGTCTCAAATGAGACGGCGACCCCGTGAGCCGCCATTTGTGGGCTGAAGAGCTTGCGGATCGCAGGCCGCCATAGTACATTGTCATACCGGCCCGCGGGCAAAATGCCGGCCGGCGAGCCAATCTAATCAACGGGTGGTAAGACGGGATCAGAGCCAAATGAGAGTCTTGGACAGCGTAGCGGAACTCGGGCAAATCGAGAAGGGCGGCGTGCTGACCATCGGCAACTTCGACGGGGTTCACGTCGGGCATCAGGAAATACTGACCGCCGCCAGGCAAGCCGCGGATGAGCGCCACGTCCAATTGGTCGCGATGACGTTCGAGCCGCACCCGGTGGCGATCCTGTTCCCGGAAAGGGCGCCTGGCGTTCTGACGCCCCTGGAACTCAAGACCCATTTGCTGGCGCAGTGTGGCGTGGATTGCCTGATCGTTCTCAGGGATAGTCGCGAGTTGCTGAACCTGACGCCGGAGGATTTCGTCAAACGTTTTCTTGTAGAGAAAGTCCGCCCGAGCGCTGTGGTGGAGGGTACAGATTTCAATTTCGGCGTCGGACGAGCCGGCGACGTGGATACCCTCACGAAGCTGGGCACCCGAGAAGGCTTCGACACCTCCACCATCAAACCTAAGCAAATCGAGCTATCCACGGGCCAGAAGGTCCGGGTTTCCAGCACGATGATCCGCTACATGCTCGAGAGTGGCCACGTCGCAGATGCCTGTGCGGCGTTGGGCCGGCCGTACCGCCTGGTCGGCGAGATAACCGCCGGCCGGGGCATTGGCAAAAAACTCGGCTTTCCCACGCTCAACATGAAGAAGCCCAAGCAGGTGATCCCCGCAGAGGCCGTCTATGCAGGCGGTGTGAGATTGGGCGACTCCGTCGAGGAGATTCTCAACAGCGCTGGACAGGCGATTCCCGCCGCTTACAGCATCGGCCAGGCGCGAACGTATGGCGAAGAATTCCCGCTTCTGATCGAGGCCCACTTGCTCAAGGAGGACCTCGGTACGATCACGTCGAAATATATGGCGATGGACTTCGTTCGGCGTATCCGCGGCCAGCACAAATTCAAGACCCCGGACGATCTCGCCAAACAAATCGCGAAAGACTGTGCACAGGCCGAAGAAATCCTGACCGCGGGGCGCACAGAGGCAATGGAGAAACAAATATGAAATGCTCAAATGTGAAGAATTCTAAGAGCGGCGCAGTCGGTCCAAGCAAGATTCTGACGATCCTGTTCTCTCTTGGATTAGCAGGCACACTCCTCGGGCAGGCACTTGCGGGATGGGAGCAGGTCCCGGAGATACTGAGCCGGATTGCGGAGCCGAAGTTTCCGGATCGAGATTTCCCGATCACGGACTACGGTGCGGTGACGGGCCGGCAAACAGACTGTACCGAAGCCTTCAGCAAGGCGATCTCCGCTGCTCATGAAGCGGGCGGGGGCCGAGTGGTTGTTCCGCCGGGGTCGTTTCTCACCGGGCCGATTCATCTCAAAAGCAACGTCAATCTCTACGTCTCGGACGGCGCGCTCGTTAGCTTCTTTGTAGATCCGAATAAGTACATGCCGGTCGTCTATACGAGGTTCGAGGGTACCGAGTGCTTGAACTATTCGCCCTTGGTCTACGCTTACGAACAAGAGAACGTCGCCATAACGGGCAAAGGCACACTCGACGGGCGGGCAAGCGACGAAAACTGGTGGCAATGGAAGAGAACCCAACGCGGTGACGTTAGAAGACTGGGGGAGATGGGCGACGAAGGCGTTCCGGTTTCGGAAAGAGTCTTCGGAGCCGGAAAACACTTGCGTCCCAACATGATCCAGTTCTACAAGTGCAAGAACGTTCTCATTGAAGGCGTAACGATCAAGAACTCTCCCATGTGGCACATTCACCCGGTGCTTTCGACAAACGTCACTGTCCGGAACGTGAAAGTCGCCGGTCACGGCCCCAACAACGACGGCTGCAACCCCGAATCGAGCAAGGACGTGCTCATCGAAAACTGCTCCTTCGATACGGGGGACGATTGTATTGCCATCAAGGCAGGTCGAAACAACGATGGCCGGCGCGTGAACGTGCCGAGCGAGAATATCGTTATTCGCAATTGCACGATGCGAGACGGACACGGTGGCGTGGTCATCGGCAGCGAAACATCGGGAGGCACTCGGAACGTCTTTGCCGAAAATTGCACGATGGACAGCCCGCATCTCGATCGGGCGTTGCGCATCAAAACCAACTCCGTCCGCGGTGGCACGATCGAGAACATCTATCTGAGGAACATCACTATTGGCCAGGTGGCCGAGGCCGTGCTCAAAATCAACTTCCAATACGGCGAAGGCGACGCCGGCCCATTCACGCCGATCGTTCGCAACATCGATATGGAGAACGTCACCAGCGGCAAGAGCCGATACGCCTTGTCCATCAGCGGCTACGAACGCTCGCCTATAACCGGCATCCACCTGACGAACTGCACTTTCGACAACGTCGAGAGGCCGAATGTGCTCGTGGGAGTGAAAGACTTGACGTTGACAAACGTGAAAATCAATGGCCAAATCCAGGAGTAGAACTGGAAAGGAAATCCCTTGAAGAAAGCCAATAGAAGACACGCGCCGAAATTCAAGAGCGAAGAAGAGGAACGTGAATTCTGGGCTACTCACTCTCCCGTAGATTTCATCGATATGAGCAAGGCTAAAAAGGTGATGCTTCCCATATGATGACGCATAATGATTTTGACATAGCGATCGAATTGATCAATAAATCCGCCAGTATTCTGGCCACGACACATACGCGGCCCGATGGAGACGCGTGCGGGTGTGTGGCGGCGATGTGCGAGGGGCTGAGAGCGCTCGGCAAGAAGGTCAAGCCACTGATGCTCTCACCGGTGCCTGCCTGGTATGGGTTCCTGTTCACGGAGAAGGTGCCGGTTCTCGGGGAGGATGTTCAGGCCGCCGAGCTCACGGCGGGGGGCCTGGGTGAATTCGATCTGATTGTGATCGTCGATACGAACAGCATGAGCCAACTACCGAAATTTGACGAATACCTGAAGGGCAATGATAAACCGGTTCTCGTCGTTGATCATCACACCACGGGGGACAGCCTGGGTGATGCGGAGCTTCTAGATTCGACCGCCGGGGCGGCGGGGCTGATCGTTCTCGAGCTGTTCAAGCACGCTGGTTGGCCGGTCACGGAGAGAGTCGCCGAAGCCCTGTTCGTCGCC
>JARRQQ010000049.1:0-13637 GCA_037381725.1 Sedimentisphaerales bacterium | reverse complement strand
CAAGAGCGGCTCGATCAAGATCATCGATCTGGGCCAGAGCTGCAAGATCGGAACTATCAAGACGCGAATCCAGGGAACGCCGGATTATATTGCACCCGAACAGGTGCATCGCAAGCCTTTAAGTCCGAAAACAGACATCTTCAACCTCGGAGCAACAATGTATTGGGCTTTAACGGGAAGGCACGCCCCGACCCTGATACCCAAGAAAAACAAGTTTGGCCTGCCCGTCACCGTGCCCCGGCGGGCGCCTCACGAGGTGAAAAGGCAAATACCGCTGGGGATTTCAAAACTTGTCATGGATTGCATCGAGGAGGACCCTGCGCAACGGCCGTCGAACATGATGACGGTCGTTTCGAGGTTGGACCTGATGGTCCGCAGTATTTTTGGGGGCAAGATCAAGACGAGCAAAAATGCCTCAAACAACAGTCATTGACCTGCTGAAAAAGGGCATTGAGGCCAACCACGCGGACAAATTTCGACGTGCCAATGTGGTTCATCTGCCCGCCGAAGGCGACCTGATCCTCACCGGCGACCTGCACGGGCACCGGCGGAATTTCGAGAAGATTGTTGCCTTTGCCGATTTGGCCGGCCATCCGAACAGGCACGTCCTCCTCCAGGAGATTATCCACGGAGGTCCCGAGGACGCGTATGGGGGCTGCCTTTCCTACACGCTCTTGCACGACGTTGTCCGCTACAAGGTGGCCTATCCCGACCGGGTCCACGTCATTCTGGGCAACCACGATACCGCGTACATCAACAATAGCGAGGTGATGAAAGATGGGCGGGAGATGAATCGGGCCATGCGCTCGGCGATGCAACGCCAGTTCCATGACGCGGTCCCGGAAATCGAGCTGGCAACTAGGCAGTTCTTGTTCTCCCAGCCGCTGGCGGTTCGATGCGAGAACAGGATATGGGCCTCGCACTCGCTGCCCGCTGACCGTTTTGTCGACCGGTTCGATCCGAAGGTCTTGCACAGACAACTGAAGGTCAACGACGTCGTCAGGCCGGGTTCGGCGTACTTGCTGACGTGGGGCAGGAAGCACAGCCAGGCGTTGCTCGACCGCATGGCCCAGATTCTCGACAGCGATATCTTCGTACTCGGCCATCAGCCCCAGGAGCAGGGAAGATGCCGGGCGGGCAGAAACCTCATAATTCTTGCTTCCAATCACAATCACGGTTGCCTGCTCCCGATGGATTTGGCACAATCCTATACTATCGAGCAATTGATGAAATCTATCGTGCCCTTGGCCTCGGTGGCGTAGCGCACCGCGTGACGGGGACACTCCAAATGACTCAGACGGATTCCCCGCCTCCGCGGGAATGACATACATGGACTGGTACAACTACATCGCTTTGGCCGCTATCGCGTCGCAACTGGTCTTCCTGTTCTATCTCTACGGCAACTATCGCTATGCCCTGAACAAGCACAGAAAGAAACGCTGGGGGTATTGGCCGCGGACGGTGCTGATCGTGCCGTGCAAAGGGCTGGATTCTTCGTTTGAGGAGAATATCACCTCCTTCTTCACCCTGGACTACAAAGACTATCTGTTGTGGTTTGTGGTGGCCGATGCGTCGGACCCCGCTTATGGCCCGTTGTGCGATCTGAAAGCACGGCTTGAGACCGGCTCCAAGGCCCGGGACGTGCAGGTCTTCGTGGCCGGCTTGGGCCATTCGTGCAGCCAGAAGATCCACAATCTGCTCTATTGCTACGAGAGAATCGGCGATGATGCTGAGATTCTCGCCTTTGCCGATTCCGACGTTTGCGTTCGCAACGACTGGCTGGCCCACCTCGTTTATCCTCTTCGCAAGTCCAAGAACGGCGCCGCCACGGGGTACCGCTGGTACGTCCCGAAGGCCAGCAACCTGGCCAGCCTGGCCTTGTCGGCCATGAACGCCACGATTGCTCAATTGCTCGGCCCTACGCCTTTCAATCAGGCGTGGGGCGGGTCTATGGCCATTCGGGTCGATGTGTTTCGCGAACTCGGACTCGATAGGATCTGGCCGAGGACGCTCAGCGACGATTTGTCGCTGAGTTACGCCGTCAAAAAGGCCGGCCTGAGAGTCGCTTTCGTTCCCGCCTGCCTGGTGGCTTCCCATGAGAGTGCCACGTGGCGGAGCCTCTTTGAGTTCGCCCGGCGGCAATTCTTGATTACGCGTGTGAGCACCCCGAAGGGCTGGTGGGTCGCCCTATTCGGCAGTCTGTATTCGGTGTTTGGATTGTGGGGTGGCGCGGCTCTGGCCATCTACTTCGCAAAGACTCAACACAAAGGTCTACCACTCTTTGCCGCTGTATCGGCCGTGTTTCTCGCGAGCCAACTAGCCGCCGCATTCCTTCGCCAGCGAATGGCGCGCAAGATTTTGGAGCTTCAACTTGTGATTTGCTGGCGAGGCATTCGCTATAAACTGGTAGGACCGACTATTGTTGAAAGGAGTTGAGAATGAAAAAGGCATGGCACGTGGAGAATCGCACTATTGCAGCCTCGGTGGTAGGTTTGCTCCTGCTTATGACGGGCTGTCAGGTTCAGAAACCTGAGAGCCTGTCGCCGGTTCCATTCACGAACGTGACCTTTGCGGACGAGTTCTGGACGCCGCGTTTGCAGACGAATCGCCAAGTCACGATCCCCTACGATTTCAAGAAATGCGAAGAGACCGGGCGGATCGACAATTTCGCCAAGGCCGGCGGCTTGATGAAAGGCAAGTTCGAGGGCATCCGCTTCAATGATTCGGATGTTTTCAAAGTCGTTGAAGGAGCCGCGTATTCACTCCATCTCCATCCCGATCCCGAGCTGGACAAGTATCTGGACGGCCTTATCGCCAAGATCGCAGCGGCCCAGGAAAAGGACGGCTACCTCTACACGTGCCGAACCATCGATCCGAACAACTTGCCCGGCGATACCGGCCCGACCCGCTGGTCGCTGCTGCAATCGAGCCACGAGCTCTACAACGTGGGGCACATGTACGAGGCCGCCGTGGCGCACTACCAGGCGACGCGCAAACGGACGTTTCTCGACGTGGCGATCAAGAACGCCGATCTGATCGACCGCGTCTTCGGGCCGGGCAAGAAATGCGACGTGCCCGGCCACGAGGAAATCGAGATCGGCCTCGTGAAGCTGTACGGCGTCACGGGCGACGAGAAATACCTGCGGTTGGCCAAGTTCTTCCTCGACGAGCGCGGCCGGGCCGATGGACGCAAGCTTTACGGCGCCTATTGCCAGGACGACAAACCTGTGGTCAAACAGAACAGCGCGGTCGGCCACGCCGTCCGGGCGGGCTATCTGTATTCGGGCATGGCGGACGTGGCGGCCCTGACGGGCGATACCGAATACGTTACGGCGCTCGACCGAATTTGGGAAGACGTCGTATCGAAGAAGCTGTATGTCACCGGGGGCATCGGCGCCCGTGGCGGCGGGGAATCCTTCGGCGACGGCTACGAGCTTCCGAATGAAACGGCCTACTGCGAGACCTGTGCCGCTATCGCCAATGCGATGTGGAACTACCGGATGTCGCTGTTGCACGCCGATGCCAAATACATCGACGTGTTGGAGCGGGTCATCTACAACGGGTTCCTTTCCGGCATCTCGCTGAGTGGCGACAGGTTCTTCTACCCTAATCCGTTGGCCAGCGACGGCAAGTATCAGCGCAGCCCGTGGTTCGGCTGCGCGTGCTGTCCGACAAACATCGTGCGCTTCATGCCCTCGTTAGCTGGATACGCTTACGTGCAGGGCAAGGATAGCCTGTACGTGAACCTTTTCGTCAGCGGCGGCGCGACGATCAAGATGGGCGACGATACCGTACGCGTAACACAGCAGACGCGGTATCCCTGGGACGGCCGCGTGAAAATCATGGTCGAGCCGGAATCTCAGACCGGCGTGAAGACGTTCACGGTCGGCGTTCGCATTCCGGGCTGGACGCAGGAGCGGCCCGTGCCGAGCGACCTGTACCTCTATTCGGACCTCGGACCCAAGGACTGGAAGCAGCGGAAGGTCACGCTCAGCATCAACAGCGAGTCCGTCCCGCTGGAGATCGAGAAAGGCTACATGCGGATTCGTCGTGCGTGGAAGGTCGGCGACGTGATCGAGCTGAATTTGCCGATGCCGGTCCGGCGGGTGCGTGCCAACAGGAAGGTCAAGGCCGATACGGGACGCGTCGCCCTCCAGCGAGGGCCCATCGTCTATTGTTTCGAGGGAGCAGACAATCCTCAAGGCGTAGCGAACCTTGTTTTGCCGCCGGATGCGGAGTTCCAAACGAAGTACCGCAGCGATCTGTTAGGCGGCATCGTGACGATCTCCGGCCAAGGCAAAATTCGTCAAGAACAGCCAAACGGACAAACCGCGTTGAAGGGTATTAGTATCACCGCCGTTCCGTACTACGCCTGGGCGCACCGGGGCAGGAATGAAATGGCGGTCTGGCTGCCGATATCTGCCGAAGGGGCAAAATGATGAAAATGCACTCTCTTTTCGTATCGTCTTTGTTAGTTGTCACTTGTTCCTTGCCGGCGTTCGCTCAAGTCACGGCCGGCCGGGCAAGCACCTTCTTTGTCGCCGTGAACGGCAACGATTCCTGGTCGGGCCGGCTCTCGAAACCTAATGCCGACCGGACGGACGGTCCGTTTGCCACGTTGCGCGCCGCTTGCCGCGCGGCCCGGCAGGGCGGTGCTGAACAGCCGCGAAAGGTCGTTGTCGAAGCGGGCCGGTACTTCTTCGATGAGCCGCTCGTGCTGGATAGCCGCGATGAAGGCCTGACCGTCGAATCGGCACCGGGAGCGAAGGTGTGTCTCTATGGCGGTAGGAAGACGAGCGGATGGAAAAAGGACGGCGAGCATTTCTATTCGGTTGCCCTGTCGGGCGTGAAAGAGAAGCGATGGGACTTCCGTGCTTTGATCGTGAACGGGCGATTCTGCCCGCGTGCCCGGCTGCCCGAGAAGGGATTCTTCGAGCACCTGAGCCGGTTCGACGTTCCCTGGATGAGCACCACGGGCGGCGGCTGGAAACGCAAGCCGACGCATGAGGAGCTCACGACGCTGAAATACGGCCCGGCGGACCTCGGCCCCTGGCTCGACGTCAACAACGCCGAAGTCACCGTCTACCACATGTGGGACGAATCGCTGGTCGGCTTGAAGGCGATAGATACCGAATCACACACGCTGACCTTTGCCAAGCCCGCCGGCCATCCGCCGGGAGCGTTCGGCGTCCACAAGTACGTCATCTGGAACGTCCGCGAGGGAATGACGCGGCCGGGCCAGTGGTATCTCGACCGCACGGCGGGCAAGCTGGTCTACTGGCCCCTGCCCGGCGAGGACATGGCCAAAGCCGAGGTCATCGCTCCCACCATCGAGTCCATCATCAGGATCCGAGGCACGAGAGGCAATCCCGTCAGGGACGTCACCCTCCGCGGCCTGACCCTTTCGGTGACCACGACGCCGCTCGAGACGGGCGGCTTCGGCGCGGGCCGCTACGATGGGGCGGTCTCCGTGAATTCGGCCGAGGACTGTCACCTGATGGGACTGGAAATCGTCAACGTGGGCGGACAGGGGATCAAAGCCTCGGGCGACAACTTGCGTATCGAACAATGTCACGTCCATCACGCCGGCGCGTGCGGCATTCGATGCGGAGGAACCGGATGCATCGTGTCCGACAATCATATCCACGACGTCGGTCTGACCTATCCCAGCGCCATCGCTCTCCAGGGCGGCGGCAGGGATTGTCAGCTCAGCCACAACGAAATCCACGAGTGCCCGTACACCGCCGTCAACTGCGGCGGCGAAAGGAACCACATCGAGCACAACCTGATCTACCATGCGATGCAGGAATTGCACGATGGCGGCGGTATCTACTGCTTCGCCGGCAAGGACCTTGTGCTCCGGGGCAATTTCATTCGGGACATTACAGACACGGGCGGCTACGGCGCCTCGGCGTACTACCTCGATGAGCGATGTGAAAACTGCCTCGTGGAGGACAACCTTTCCGTCGGCGTCGTTCGACCTTCCCACAATCACATGGCCCACAACAATACCATTCGCCACAATGTCTTCGTCAGCGACGCGGACGTCAGGATCACGTTCCCCAAGTCATCGGACTACACGTTCGAGTCGAACGTCATTTGCGCCACGGGTAAGATCGTGTTCGAGAATTCGGATGCGATGATGACGCTCCGGAACAACGTGGTCTTCAGCGCTGAAGGCACGGTCCGGTGCCGGAAGCTCAAAGGCTACAGCCTGACGAAGGAAGTCCCGTTCGAGGCTAACCAGGACAACTTGTTGGCGGATCCCCTTCTTGTCGAGTATGATAAAGGCAAAATAACCTTCTCGCTCAATTCGCCCGCGCTCAAGCTCGGCATCGAGCCGATCGACGTGAGCGACGCCGGACCGCAGCCTCAATAGTCCCACCGTAGGGCGTGCGCAAATTCCGCCCTCGAACCTCATCGAAGTATCCGGACTACTCCGCGACTACCGTCCACTTGCAGGGTCTGGCCTGTTTTGATAATCTTTGTTGCATTGCCCACGTTGACCACGGCGGGCAGGCCGTACTCCCGCGCGACGATGCTGCCGTGTGAAAAAATGCCCCCCTCGTCCATGACGATGGCGACGGCCGGGACGAAATAGGGTGTCCAGCCCGGATCGGTGAACGGCGCGACGAGGATTTCGCCCGCCAGTAGTTGCTCTTTTGTGTCGGCTCGGAGAATCACTCGCGCCTTGCCCGTGGCGGCGCCCGGACTGACGCCGAAGCCCTGAAGGACTTCAGCTTGCTCATCGATACTATCGGAAACGTAAGTATCCGGATCGAATTTTCCAAAGACAACGTCGGGCGGCGTGATCAGGCTGTTTTTGTCGTATTCGGCGCGACGGGCGTTAATAACCTCCTGGATATCGAAGTCCGCGTTATTGTTGACGACCGGGGCGAGTTCTTCATACCGGAGAAAGAATACGTCGTCCTCATTTTCAAGGATACCTTTGTCGTAAAGTCTCTTGCCGAGCTCGAGAAGCATCCTTCGCTTCGTCGCTAACAGCTTAATGACTTCACTCTTAACATTCTCGCGAAAGACGGACCCGGTTTGGGCGCGGATAAGAAGATGATTGAATATCAATCGCTTGATCGGATTTTTCAGTTGTTTTCGAGCTTGCTTTTCCTGTTGCCGGCGCTCGGTTGCCGCCTTTTCGAAGTTTTGAACCGGGTTGACTTCGCCCATCTGAATCATGTGACCACGTACGAATTTCAGGATGTAGTCCGGCGTTTCGTTCCAGCGTTCATTATGGAGCTCTATTTCACCCCGGCAATGGTGGCCGTGACGAAGCATGAACCGATTCCAATGGTCCAGAAATTCCGTTCCGGATTCCGTCTGAAATAGCTTGCCTTCAATCGTATTCCAGTCGTCATCGGAAAGCATGATATCCTTGATTTCCTTTTTGGAATGAGCCGCTTCGGCCAATCGCCATATATCCAGACCGGCCGTCGCATCCACCATGCCACCCATACCCGCCAGAAGTTTTCCCGACCTTACGCTGCCGTCCGGGAACCATCTGTTGCACGTCATATCGAGCGTCAGAATCGCCGATATCATACTGAGCAGGTAAAGCACGTTGCTCAGCAACTCGCTGAAGTCTGTCATAATGTCCCGGCAGTATGTTGTGATTTCTTTGACAGTCAGGTTGGAGGGATCTATCCGGGACCATCTCTCGTTTTTTGCCTCTATCTCTGCAAGAATCCGTCGGCCTTTTTCGGGCGTGTGGCGAAGTGAGCCGATAAGAATGAGCGGAATTTGCAGGACAAATTTCAGTCGGTTGAATTTCATGTCGGGCAGGTCTTCGTCGGAAGCAATTTGCAGTCCTTCAAGGGCTTTTTGCAGGTCCTTGTGGCTCCCCGTCCCCTTCATGAGGTCGATCTTTTGGGTGACGTGCAGGTTCCGGAATATGGTGCCCCAGGGATTGGCATTGAAATAAACGCGCCCGGCCACGAGACCGTAAATGGGATGGCTCCCGCGATCCATGCACAACAGGTGGAAGAGCGGATCAAAAAAGGCGTCCAGCATCGCGTCGATGACCGACAAGGTGATCGGTGTCGCGACGTCGGGCATGACTTCTTTGGCCGGGTTGCAGCACCAGATTTGGCGGTCTTCCCAGGACTTCTCCGGCGGCAGCGCGGTAATGGGTCTGGATTGAAGAAAGAAGATTTGACCCTTGCTTATCGCCCATTCGATGTCTTGTGGCCCGCTGAGCTCGGTCTCGACTCTGCGGGCCGTCTTTGCCAGTCTCTTTATCTGTTTCTTGCTCAGACAGCAGACCGATGCTCTTTCGTCCGAGATGGTTTTTTCCTGGACGGTACCGTTTTGATCGAGCGTGCACTCAATCTTCTTCTCTGACACCGCGTGCGAAACGAGTTTCAAATTCTTCTTGTCGACCACGAATCTGTCAGGCGTCACCTGGCCCGAGACCAGCGCCTGGCCCAGGCCGAAACAGGCCTCGATGACCAGGTGATTACGGCTGCCGGTCATGGGGTCAACCGTGAAGATCACGCCTGAAGCATACGCGGCGATGAGCGTCTGGACAATGACGGCCATGTTGGTTTTCAGATGGTCGAAGCCGTTCTTTTCCCGGTACTCATAGGCACGCAGCGTCCACAGCGACGCCCAGCACTTCTTGACCG
This sequence comes from Sedimentisphaerales bacterium, assembly GCA_037381725.1. Taxonomy (GTDB): domain Bacteria; phylum Planctomycetota; class Phycisphaerae; order Sedimentisphaerales; family Anaerobacaceae; genus JAFGTG01. The sequence goes on along the minus strand of JARRQQ010000049.1, from coordinate 4,998 downwards.
CGTCAATGGAATCCTCAAGAGTAAACTACTACCGCCTCAAGGCGGTAGCTTTGGGGTCGGGCTGGAAGCCCGCTAAAGATCACCCTCGATACGAAAGTCCCCATCGTGGGGTTCCTTGCCTTGGAGCTCGATATACTGCATGATAACTTCGTCAGTCACATTACCCGAACTGGCCGCAAAGTATCCACGTGCCCAGATGTGCCGGCCCCAGAATGCCCGGCTGAGCGGCTTGAACTCGGAAAGCATCTTCCGAGAACTCTTGCCCTTGATGCTCTGCATGAGCCGACTGATGGACAGGTGCGGCGGAACCGATACGAAGATGTGAACATGGTCTTGCGAAATATGCCCTTTCAAAATCTCCACATCCTCGGTACGACATATCTCCCGTATCAGTTCTCTGGCACGCTTGGCCGTTTCACCGCTCAGAACACGTTTGCGATATTTCGTAATCCACACGAGATGATATTTCAAATCGTAGGTGGTATGGCTGGACTTGCGATAATGCTCCATGCCCAAAACATACTAAAGTCTTCGCCTAAAGGCGAGGGATTTTCTCCCATTCCCCGAAGGGGACATTAACAATGCCCAGGTAGCTGTCGTATTGCCCGGCGAACGAATGGCCCGGCAAGTCCTCCGCCGTCCCCGACGAACGAATGGCCACGCGCTCTGCCCCAAGCGCCTGATATTCGTGCCCTATTTGAGCTCGGATTCCATTCGCCAAAGGCGGTTCGATAATGGCCTTTCGCAGGTCCGCCAGGATAGTCCCCTTGCCTTCCGATTTGGCTCCGGCGAGTTTATCCAAAGCTGATTTCAAACGTGGGACGAGATTGTTATTCTCGATATGCTCCTGGAAGACGACTTTAGTGACGCAAAAGCCGGGCGGTACCGCCAGACCGATCCGGCTCAGGCGGACAAGCCCCATGGCTTTCTGTCCCACCGCTGCTTCGTCAATGTGCCCCGTGCCATTCAGGGCTACAACACTGTCCCGGCTCACGATGAAGACTCCTCATAACCGCGCTCGGTTCCGGCGGCAACGCCTCCTTGCAAGATCGTCGCCCACTGGATATTATAACACCCCGTGACAATACAAGCATGAAATATCCGTAGCGGCCACCCCGCGTGGTGGTCCCGGGCAGACACATGGGCCTGCCCCTACGTCAGAAGGAACCTTTCCAGGAGGCCAGGTATGAACCGCCGTCAATTTATCAAAGCTCTGGGCGCAGCCGCCGGAGTGCTTGCTTTGCCAGCGTATGTTCGCTCCAGCCAGTCGGGCACAAGCAAACCATCCTCGAAAAAGCCGAATTTCGTGATCATCTTCGCCGACGACTTAGGCTATGGCGACCTGGGCTGCTTCGGCCACCCGACGATTCGCACGCCCAATCTGGACCATATGGCTGTGGAAGGCCAGAGATGGACGAATTTCTACGTCGGCGCGCCGGTGTGTACGCCCAGCCGGGCAGCGCTGTTGACGGGCAGGCTCCCGATTCGCAGCGGCATGTGCAGCAGCGTCCGTCGCGTGTTGTTCCCCGATTCCGCCGGCGGCTTGCCCGCGCGGGAGGTCACCATCGCCGAGGGTCTCAAGACGGTAGGTTATGCCACCGAGTGCATCGGCAAATGGCACCTTGGCCATTTGCCTCAATATCTGCCGACCCATAACGGCTTCGATTCCTACTTCGGCATTCCCTACAGCAACGACATGGACCGAGTGGGCGGCAAGGGTCGCAAGGCCTTCAGCGAGCAGAAGATCGAATACTGGAACGTCCCGCTGATGCGCGACGAACAGATCGTCGAGCGCCCCGCCGACCAGAACACGCTCACCAAACGCTATACCGCCGAAGGACTCCGCTTCATCGAACGCAACAAGGACAAACCCTTCTTCCTCTACCTGGCCTACAACCTGCCTCACGTCCCGCTGTTTGCCTCGAAAGAATTCGAGGACACGAGTTTGCGAGGTCTGTACGGCGACGTGGTCCAGGAAATAGACTGGAGCGTCGGGCAGATCCTCAAAACGCTGCGGCGCGAAGGGCTGGCGGAGAATACCTTGGTCATCTTTACCTCGGATAACGGGCCGTGGTTGACTTTCAACGAATTAGGTGGCTCGGCCGGCCTGCTCAGAGGAGGCAAAGGCAGCACGTTTGAAGGCGGGATGCGCGAGCCTTGCGTGATGTGGTGGCCCGGCCGGATCAAGCCCGGCGTCGTCTGTGACATGGGGGCGACAATGGACGTATATACGACGATTCTGACGCTGGCCGGAGCGAAGCTACCGAGCGATCGCGTTGTCGACGGCCTAGACCTGTCCCCGGCGCTGTTCGGAACGGGACCGAGTCCGCGAGAGACGATGTTCTACTATCGAGGCACGAAGCTGTACGCGGTGCGCAAAGGCCCGTACAAGGCCCACTTTTTCACCAGATCGGGTTACGGTGGTGACAAGGAGGCTGAGCACGATCCGCCGCTATTGTACCATCTCGGCCACGATCCTTCGGAGAAATACGACGTCTCCAAAGCGCACCCGGAAGTCATCGCAGACATCGAAAAAGAGGTTGCGTTACATCGGGCTAATTTGGAGCGGGGCGAGGACCAGTTAGCCAAGCGCATCGGCAAGAAATAATGGAGAAAACGATGAGCTCAAATTGTTACACACGTCGTGATTTTATCAAAGCAATGGGGCTTGGCGCGGCGAGCCTAGCCGTTCCCGGATGCACGAGGATGGCTCGATCGCGTGCCGCCGGCAAATCGAGGCCGAATATTGTGCTGATTATGGCCGACGATATGGGCTATTCTGATATCGGTTGTTACGGGGGTGAAATCCGCACGCCCAATTTGAACAATCTGGCCGCCGGCGGGGTTCGCTTCACGCAATTCTACAACACGGCCCGGTGCTGCCCGACGCGGGCGTGCCTGATGACGGGCCTCTACCCACACCAGGCCGGTGTCGGACACATGATGGAAGACAAGGGATACCCCGCCTATCGCGGGGATCTCAACAAGCACTGTGTCACCATCGCGGAGGTACTCAAACTGGCCGGCTATAGCACGTACATGTCAGGCAAGGGGCACGTCACGCGGTTCCGAGGCCCAGAGGGTCCGAAGCACAACTGGCCGTGCCAGCGCGGCTACGACCGCTTCTTCGGGACGATTCACGGCGCGGGAAGCTACTACGATCCGTGCTCATTGACGCGCGACAATACGCAGATCCCTCCCGGCAGTGACGATTTCTACTACACGAACGCCATCGCCGACAACGCCATCAAGTTCGTTCGCGAGCACAAGACGGACAATCCGTTCTTCATGTACGTGGCCTTCACGGCGCCGCATTGGCCGATGCACGCGCTGCCGGGTGATATCGCGAAATATAAAGGGCGTTACGACGAAGGTTGGGACGCGCTCCGCGCCGAGCGGCGCAAGCGAATGATCGAGATGGGGATCGTCAAGGCCGAGTGGGAATTGACTCCGCGCGACGAGGCCGTGCCACCTTGGTCCGAGGCCAAGGACAAGGCCTGGTTCGCACGGCGGATGGAGGTGTACGCGGCGATGGTCGATCGCCTGGATCAGAACATCGGACGCATCATCGCCGAGCTTAAAAGGACGGGACGATTCGAGAATACGTTGATCTTCTTCTTGGCCGACAACGGGGGCTGCGCCGAGGAATACGGCAGCCGGGGGAAAGTGAAACCTGATCCGTCAAAACCGGTTGTTCTCAAACCGATGGACAAAAATGCACTGCAGCCCGACATGCAGCCCAAGGTCACGCGGGACGGACGGCCCGTCCGAACGGGCTATGGCGTGATGCCCGGTCCGGCTGATACGTATATCTCTTATGGCAAGCCCTGGGCCAACGCCAGCAACACGCCGTTCAGGCTCTATAAGCACTGGGTCCACGAAGGCGGCATTTCGACGCCTCTTATCGCGCATTGGCCGGCGCACATTAAGGCGCGAGGCGAATTTCGGCGTCAGCCCGGCCATCTTATCGACATCATGGCAACGTGCGTCGACGTGGCGGGCGCGACGTACCCGAACGAATACAAAGGTCAAAAGATCACCCCGATGGAGGGCAAGAGTTTGCTGCCGGCCTTCGACGACAAGCCTATTGAACGCGAAGCGATCTACTGGGAGCACGAGGGCAACCGCGCCGTTCGCCAGGGCAAGTGGAAGCTCGTCTCGAAACGCCCCGGCGGCTGGGAGCTGTACGACCTCGAAGCCGACCGCACGGAGCTTCACAACCTCGCCGGGCAGTACCCACAGAAAGTCGAGCAGCTCAAGGCTATGTACAAAGCCTGGGCCGCCCGTTGCGGCGTCCTGCCCTGGCCCATAAAAAAGAGGCCGGCTCGTTCGTAGTGTGCCCGTAAGGGCATACCTTGATAACGCCTCACGGCGTCACTACGAACGACCTATTGGCCCCGATGTGATGAACACTTTCACGAGAGTCAAAGGCATGTCTTTCCGATGAAGGAACATGTGTCTCTTGGGACTCTGTCATTCCGAGCGCAGCCGACATCTCACTTCGTGTTGTCGTTCGAGCTTTTGAATATTCCTTGAAGGAATGAGAAGATCGATTTCTTCTTCTCAACGGTTTGTTGGCGAGTTTTCTCGACGACTTTCGGCTCGGGCGCCTTCTTGTCGGATTTGGCCTTCTCGGTAGTGACCGTCTGAGGCTTCTCCTTGACCGCCGGTCGGGCTTTGCCTCCAATGATGCCGGCAAGACGTTGCGACACAGACTCCATTTCTTCTTCCACGACGGGAACCTCGGACTGAGATCCTTCAGCAACCTCCGGTTCAGAGACCTCAATAGACTCGGCCGGAGTGTTCTCGGCAGCCTCCAGTCCGTATGGTACAAGGGTTTCTTCAGATTCCATCCCTGCCGGTGTCTCGGCCTCCGTTTCCTCGGCGGCCTGTGCTTCCGTCTCCTCGATAACCTCAACCTCCGGCTCTTCGATGATGTCAGGCTCAGACTCCAGGTCTGTATTAGCCATAAACGGGGATTCCATAGCTGATTCGTAT
>JARRQQ010000048.1:0-11290 GCA_037381725.1 Sedimentisphaerales bacterium | reverse complement strand
GCATCACGTTGTATATATTGTCGACGGCGGGCCGAAGATCATTTCTGTCCTGGTCGACGGCGTATTGTGCGACGGCGGGACACACCGACAGTACGGCTGGGGACGATTCCCGGAGCAGCTCGGTGACATCAACGGCCCCAATCAACTTGAAATCGCGCCGGGATTCGACGGTCAGGTAAAGTACCTGCGTATTTACAATCGCCCCTTGCGGACCTCGGAAGCCGTCGGCAATTTCCGAGCGGGCTTTTGATCGATTGAAATCTGGTCTCCAGAAAGAGGGTTCGACATGGCCTCATCACTAAGCAGACGAACGTTCCTGAAGGCATCGACGGTCGGCTCGTTGTCACTGGCTTCGCTGGGTTATGCGGCGGCAACGTCGAAGTCGGCGCCGGCGGCGTTCGAGCATCCGAAGGTCGGCAAATACCATATTTACTTTGGCGATTTGCATAATCATAACGAGGTCGGTTATGCCCGCGGATCGCTCGGTAGGGCGTATGAGATCGCGCGCGAGCACCTGGACTTCTTCGCCTTCACGCCGCACGGTTACTGGCACGATATCGGCCATTACGAGAACGGCATCGAGAAGAAATGGCTGGATGGGTTCGAGGTGACAAAGAGACGCTGGCCGGAGGTGTTGGAAATGGTCCGCAAGTATGACGAGCCTGGCCGATACGTCCCGATAGCCGGCTTCGAGTGGCATTCCACCAGTCTTGGGGATTATCACATTCTCTTTCCGACGCTGGAGGCCGAGTACGTTCGGTTCGATGATCTGCGCGAGTTTCAACGTTTTGCTAAGGAGCGCGGCGCGATTATGATACCGCACCATCCGGCGAATCGCCTGGGCCATCGCGGGGCGAACTTAGCTTGGCGCGATCCCGAGGTTTCTCCCGTTTTGGAGACGTTCTCCGAGTGGGGCAACGCCGAGCATGACCGCGCGGCCTCGCCTTATATCCGGCACACCGAGGGCGGGCGCTGGACCCAAAACACGCTCCATCATTTTCTGGCGCAGGGCTACCGTCTCGGCGTGGTGGCCAGTACGGACGACCACCTTGGCTTTCCCGGCGCTTATCGCGAAGGTCTGGCCGCCGTGCTCGCCACCGATCTGACGCGGGAGGCGATCTTCGACGCGATCCGGGATCGGCGGACGTACGCTCTAACGGGGGATCGTATCGCCGTCGATTTCCAACTGAACGGCCAACTGATGGGCCGGGAACTCCCTTACACCAAGCGACGAGAGTTGGCCGTAGATGTCACGGGGTGGGACCAGATCGACCGAGTCGAAATCCTCAAGAACAACCGCGTCCTGCACCGCGAATTTCCAATGGATCGTGTGCCCACGGCCGAAAGCTGGAAGAAGCCGGTTCTGATGCGGTTCGAGTATGGATGGGGTCCGTGGCCCGCGCTGGATATGACGCGGGTTTGTGATTGGGATTTCAAGATCACGGTGGACGGCGGGCGCTTGGAAGACGTCCAGCCGTGTTTTCAGGCCGGACCGCTTGATGAGGCCCGGCGGGACAAAATCCTCGAACGCTCCGACAAGTATCTCCGCGTTCAATCCTTCACCGCGCTACGCCAGCAGTTCGAGGATATCTCCACGAAAGCGGTCGTCTTGAAGATACTCGGCGGTCCCGACACGCGCGTCACGATCGCGTTGAGCAAACCGACAAACGTGTCACTGTCTCAGACGTTCAAGCAGTTAGCCCAAAGCAATGAGATGCTTTTCACCGGCGATTTTCCGAAAGAATCGGCGATGGTCCATCGGCTGGTATTCCACGACCATTATCATACATCCTACAATGTTTCGGATACCGACGATGGCGAGGACTTGAGCTGGTACTATCTTCGCGTGGTTCAGGCCAACAACCAACATGCTTGGTCCAGCCCCATCTGGGTCGAGCCACGGACCGGCAAGCCGATGGTGTAATCCGAGTTATTGAGAGAGTCGCCTGTTCAGGGATTATTGTACTTTGGATATGTCTTGAGATCATCTGTCGTAGCAGGGTGGATTCGGACGGCCTGGCCACCGCGTGGGGGCAGGGCTACCTTTAGCGTCGATGACGAATCCAGCACGTAGCGGCTAATCTCAACGTGAGTCCGGGTGGGCACGGCGGGGTCGTCGGTGTAGACATGAGCCAGATACTTCCGGTCGCCCTCCAGGAACCTTAGCGGAATCTCGAACGTGTGCGGGTCGTCGGCGTTCATACAGCCGATGAACCAGTCCTGGCCGGAGCGACGGGCGAGGACGGCGTATTCGCCGATTCGGCCACGCAGGACTTTCGTCTCGTCCCACGTGGTGGGGACGCGATCGAAGAACTCCAGCTCCGGCTCATCGCCGATGACGTTATGGCTTCCGCCCGCGCCGCCCGCTTTTCGCGGAGCACGGCCCGGTCGGTCGTACCAATAGAGAAACTGCCAGGGACTGTAGAGACAAACGCTCTTGGCCAGTTGATAGGCGTGACTTGCATTCTCATCGACGCGCCGGTCGTAGTAGCAAATCGTATTGTCCCCCGCACCGGCCAGCATTCGGGTAAACAGAATCGTCAAGGTCAGACTGTTCGATGGCCGGGTTTCGTCGCCCCGGATGCCTTCCTGCGTCATCAGGTTCGGATACGTCCGGCTGTATCCCGTCGGGCGGTACTCATCGTGGATGTCGACCATCAGGTGATACCGGGCGGCCTTGCGAACGGCCTCATGGAGCCACGCCGTCCAGCGTTGTGGGCCGACCTGTACGAAGCCGTACTTGACGCCCTTGACGCCCCACTTTTCGTAGAGGGGCAGAATCTCGTCGAGCTGGCGTTCCAGCGCCCGGCGATTCACGTAGAGCAGGATTCCGACGCCGCGCTGCTTTGCATAGTCGATGACGCCATGCAAATCGAGCGGCCCCTTCGAGCGCTTCGGGTCGACGGAGATGGTCCTGGCGTCGGACTCGTCACTGTATTCGTTGCCGTACCAGCCCGCGTCGAATTCGACGTATTGAAGGTGATGCTTGACGGCGAAATCGACGCACGCCTTGCCGCCCGCGGTGGTCAGGGTCACTTCGCGGATGACCTTGCCCGGCTTGATCCAGGACGTGTCCTTAATGGCGCAAGGCTCGTTGAGATTCAGGATCAGATAGTTATGTTCGAGCAAATCCCCGGGCGTGTGTCCGAGCATGAGGACGCGCCACGGCGTCGTCATGGGAAGAGCGGCGTTCACTTCGCTCCCTAACGAGCTAACGACGGTAAAGGGCTGCTTCCCGTCCGGCGAGAGACGCATTCGAGCATAATCCACTAAGCGGGCCTCGGCCACCGAGGCAAACAGCCCGTCATCGATCTGAATCGTCAGAGGTCGCTCACAATTGTTCTTCAGCTTGCTGAGCGGCACCTTGCTGTATTGGCCCTGGGCGGAATACGCGGCGTAAGCCACGTGGTCGACAGTGAAGCGAAACTGCGTCTTCTCCGCTGAGATGACGACGTTCTTCAGGGCGTCTTGTTCCGGCAACGTGTAGCAAAATGCGGCTCCTTCGTCGTAGGCGCGGAACGTCAGTTGGAGTTGTCTGTGGGGTGCGCCGCTTTCTTTTAGGTTCACGAGAAGCTGGTTGTAATGATCCCGGATCGTTTTGCGTTCCGCATAAACGGGCGAGTAGGTACTATCATGGCTACTCGCGGAAACGTTTACGATCTCGAAGCCGGACTCCAGCGGCCGGGCATCCTTGAGCGCAAGTCCCAATCGAGAGTTGGTGACAATGCGCCGGCCGTCATAGCTGACACTGTAGACCAAGCACTCCGACTGATTCCCAATATCCTTAACGTCGAAGGTGACGACGACGTTTCCGTCGGGCGACTTGAGAACGTGCTCCGCCCGAGCCGTTGGTGTGACAGCTAATAAAGTAACCGCGATGAGCGGAATGCAGATTGTCGGGATGGAGGTCTTCGCGTAGCGAGTAAGTGTTCTGAGATGCATCACAGTCTCCGTATTCATAGTTGCTGAGAAGTCATTGACTGAGGGTAGCCGCTACAGTCACTGCGTTGAAGATCGCATGGATGAACATAGCTCGAATCAGCGAGCCGCTCTTTTCGTACGCGTAGCCCATGCACGTGCCTAAAATGAACAGCGAGGGCCAGTGGCCCGGATTGGCATGCATCAGGGCGAAGAACGCGGAACTGAGGAAAATCGCCAGCCAGATCCGGCCCGTGTGAGTCGTCGCTGGTGGCTCGGGACTCGTGACTTGTGGCTCGTCACTCGGGATTTGCGATGCCTCGCTTACGCTTTGTGCGTCGGGATTCGGTTCTCGGTCAACAAGGCCTGAGTGTCGCGTTCCGAGCCACGTTTCCAGGAAGGTTCGGATGGCGGTTTGGAAGAGACCCCGAAAGAGCATCTCCTCCAGGATCGGCGCCACGACTATTGCCACGAAGGCGATCACGAGTCGCAACGGCCATTGCGGGTATTCGAGGATAAGGTTGAGCTCCTCGTGCCGTGCTATCTTGTATTGCCGCTGTGAGACAAGCTCGACGATGACGATGGTCAGGACCATCGCGGCCATGACCAGAGGCCAGACGGCCAGCAGATTGACGGCCCCGGCGCCAAAATCGCGGACTATCCTCCTGAGTCGCAGGCGCTTGAGGCCGAGCCCGAATCCCGTCAGCCCCTGCTCGAAATAGAACCTCGCCATGCCAACGATCACGATCGCCGTCACCAGGGCGCCAAGACAGAAAATGCCGTTGTCCAGGACCACGCCTTGCCAGGGCTTCAGGTCGGGCCACAACTGGCGCGCGAGCATGGACGCTAACGGCACCGGTCCGAACCAGATGAGCAATGGGAAAAAGGGTGCGTAGACGGGCATGTAATTTCGGCGGGGCGGTGAATCGACCAGAGCTTTGCGACCCAGGGACGTGGTAAGAAGCCAGCGAGCCAGCAGCACGAGGCCGACTGCGCAGATCACACGATCTACCGTGAACACGTCGGTAAATTCCATTGATTCTTTACTTTCGAGCATGTAGAATTGTTCGATTGTCGTTTGCCCGACGCTGGTTGTCAAAGGAAAACGGAAATGGACATATTTCACATCGAAGGACCGGTGAAGCTCTCCGGCAGCGTCCGAATCAATAGCTCGAAGAATGCATCTTTGCCGATCATGGCCTCCGCCATTTTGGGCGCCGGCAAATCCGTTCTCCAGGGGGTCCCCGACCTTTCGGACATTGCGGTCTGCGAACAGTTGCTCGGCCAATTAGGCTGCAAGGTCAGCCGGGAGGACAACGGTGACCTGTGTATCGACGCGGCGGTCGTCGATCACCCGGTAGGCGAGTATGATATCGTCCGCAAGATGCGCGCGAGTATCTGCATCCTCGGTCCGTTGCTCGCTCGCTGCGGCAGGGCGGAAGTCTCGATGCCGGGCGGCTGCGCGATCGGTGACAGGCCGGTCGATCTGCACGTCAAGGGCCTTACGGCGCTCGGCGCGCGAATCCATCTCAAGAACGGCTACATCATGGCCGAGGCTCCCAACGGCCTGACGGGCCGGGAGATTTTTATGGGCGGGCCGTTCGGCTCGACCGTCCTGGGGACGGCCAACGTCCTCATGGCGGCCACGCTGGCGAAAGGCCGGACGGTGATTGAGTCGGCCGCTTGCGAGCCGGAGATCGCCGACCTGGCGAACTGCCTCAACAAGATGGGCGCGAAGGTCACAGGCATCGGCTCGCCTCGATTGACGATCGACGGGGTCCAGCAGTTGGAGCCGACCCACTTTCGCGTGGTCCCCGATAGAATCGAAGCGGGGACGTTCATGGTCGCCGCCGCGATCACGGAGAGCGAGCTGCGTCTGCACAACTGCCGGCTTGGCGACATGATGGCCGTCGTGGACAGGCTGCGGAACATCGGTGTCACCGTCGAGGCCACCGGCGACGGTTGTATCGTGAGCGGGCGAGGCCCTATCAAGCCTGTGGACATCACCACGCAGCCGTACCCCGGCTTTCCTACCGATTTGCAGGCTCAGTTTATGGCCCTTCTGTCACTGGCCCGGGGCAACAGTGTCGTGATCGAGAAGATCTTTCCCGACCGGTTCATGCACGTCGCCGAGCTTAATCGAATGGCGGCGAATCTGCGCAAGGAAGGGCCGGCGGTTATTGTGGCGGGCGTCGAGAAACTCATCGCCGCTCCCGTGATGGCCTCGGATCTGCGCGCTTCGGCGGCACTGGTCTTAGCCGGCTTAGCGGCGGAAGGAACCACGACCATCAACCGCGTTTATCATATCGACCGCGGCTACGAGAGAATCGAAGAAAGATTGAATCCCCTCGGAGCAAAGATCACAAGGGAAGACGTGTAGGGGCGATCCCATGTGGTCGCCCGGGGCTGTGAATCAGGGCAACCACAAGGGGTTGTCCCTACTCAATCATCGTGGGGCGCTGCTGCTCGCCGGCTTTCTTGTAGTGAGCCAGCGCGCTTTCGCGGTCGTCGAAGTCCTTCTCCGTGAACATCAAGTGGGTCTGACCGATGCGGATCTGGTCGCCTTCTTGCAGAGTTGTGGCGTTGGTCATCCTTCGGTCGTTAATAATCACGCCGTGCTTGCTGTTCATATCCTCGGCGCTGTAGTCGTGCGTCTGCTCGTTGTACCGGATGCGCAGGTGCTTGCGGGAAACCATGTCGTCCAGGACTTGCATCGGAAGCGACTCCGCTCGTCCGATCACGTTTATACGTCTGCCCAACGGCAGAAATTCGCCTTTTTGTTCTCCGGATATCACGATAATGGAGGCCATCTTTATTCCTTCCGGCATACATGCGTTTTCATGCTCGTCGCAAAAATACGCGGTTACCTTGACGTCGTTAGAGTACACTTATATAGTAGACGTCGTGCAAAGTAGAAGTCAAATTCTTTTTGGGATTTTCAGACTTTCGTCACTTCGCAAGCGTCTACCCTAATGAGTGCGGCGATGAGCCGCTTGTGAACACCATACTAGTAGGGGCCATGCATGAGCGCGGTCGGAGCGAAAAATGATGGAGCGCGTGACGGCCAAACCGCCGGAGCAACCAGCTCTTTCGGCGCCGGCGGAACCGAGCCGATCGGGCAGATCGGCCCCTACAGGCTGCTGAGGGTTCTTGGCGAGGGGGGCTTTTCCATTGTGTACCTGGCCGAGCAAGATAAGCCCGTCCGACGCCGGGTCGCGCTGAAGGTCATCAAGCCCGGCATGGACACGAAGCAGGTGATTGCCCGCTTCGAGGCGGAGCGCCAGGTGCTGGCCCTGTTGGAGCACACGAACATCGCTCCTGTTTTCGACGCGGGAGAGACCGACGCCGGCCTGCCCTATTTCGCGATGGAAAACGTCAAGGGCGTGCCCATCATCGAGCATTGCGACCAGAATAGGTTGAGCATCGAGGAGCGGCTGGGCCTGTTTCTCCAGGCGTGCGAAGGCGTGCAATACGCCCATCAGAAAGGGATTATTCACCGCGACGTCAAGCCGTCCAACATTTTGGTGTCCGTGCAGGGCAACGCGGTCGTGAAGATCATCGACTTCGGAGTCGCCAAGGCCGTCACGCAGCCTTTGACCGACCGGACGCTGTACACCGAGCAAGGCCAATTTGTCGGCACGCCGGAGTATATGAGTCCCGAACAGGCCGAGATGGGCGCGCAGGACATCGACACGCGGACCGACGTCTACTCGCTCGGCGTTCTGCTTTACGAATTGCTGACCGGGACGTTGCCGTTCGACGGTCAAGCGCTTCGCGAGGGCGGCGTGGATTACATCCGCAAGGTCGTCCGGGAACAGGAGCCTAAGCGGCCGAGCACGCGCTTGACGAGCCTTGGCGAGAAGGCGACCAGGGTGGCCGAAGACCGCCGGACCGACGTGGCGGATCTCACCAAGCGCCTGCGCAGGGAGCTCGAATGGATTCCTCTTATGGCGATGCGCAAGGACCGCACGCGCCGCTACCGGTCCGCCTCCGAGCTTGCCGACGACGTCAAGAATTACCTCAACGGCGTTCCGCTGATCGCGGGGCCTGAATCGGCGGTGTACCGTTTGAAGAAGTTCGTTCGCCGCAACCGGGCGCTGGTGGCCGGTGTGGCCGTGGTGCTGGCGGTCATGATCGCGGCTACTGTCGTCTCGACGGTCTTCGCGGTCAAGGCGGCTCGGGCGCGCGCCGACGCCGAGGCGGCCCGATACGAAGCCGAACGCCAAGCGAAAACCTCGCAGGCCGTCAGTGACTTCCTGCGCGAGGACCTTCTGGCATCGATGGACCCCTACGTGACCCAGGGCCGGGAGGTCACAGTCCGCTCATTCCTCGACGCCGCATCGGAGAAGCTCGAAGGCAAGTTCGCGCAAGGGCCTCTCGTTGAAGCCTCGATTCGCCACACGTTGGGGACCACGTATCGGAACATCGGCGAATTCGGCACTGCGGAGAAGCACCTCGAACGTGCGTACCAGATTCGGTTGGAGCAGCTTGGCGAAGACGACCCGGACACGCTCGCTACGATGGAGGCCCTTGCCAGGGTGTACTGGAGGCAGGGCCGCTACGATAAGGCGCAGACGCTTTTCACCAAGACGGTGGAAGGCCGGCGCAAGGTGTTGGGCGAGGAGAACCCGGATACACTCTACGCCATGAACGGCCTGGCCGTGCTGTACTTCTCGCAGGGCAAATATGCCCAGGCCGAATCATTGTATACGAAAATGCTCCAGATTAGCCGCACCCTGCTGGGCGAGGACATGGCGACGGTCCTGTTCATGGGCAACCTCGCGACGGTATACAGGTCCCAGGGCCGGTACGCCGAGGCCGAGCCGTTATACCTCAAGGCGACGGAGCAATCGCAACGGCTGCTCGGCGAGGAGAACCCGGACACGCTGTATTGCATGACCGGGCTGGCCATGCTGTACATCGCCCAGGGCCGGTACGAGCAGGCCGAGCCGATCTTGCTCAACGTCCTCGACATTGACTACCGCGTGCTTGGCGAGGAGCACCCGGACACGTTGTATACCATGGATGGCTTGGGCACACTTTACACCGCCCTGGGCCGCTATCAGGAAGCGGAAGACCTTTTGAAAAACGCCCTGTCGATCGGGCGGCTGACCTTAGGCGACGAGCATCCTTCGACCCTGACTTCGATGAACTGCCTGGCGTGGCTGTACTACAAGATGGCCCGCTACGCGGACGCCGAGTCGTTGCTCGTCGATACGTTGCAAGGCCGGCGGCTCGTGTTGAGTGACGAGCATCCGGATACGCTCGATTCGATGCACAGGCTGGCGATGGTCTACACCGCGCTGAAGCGCTATGACGAAGCCGAGCCGTTGCTGCTCCAGGCGGCCAAAGGCAGAGAAGCCGTCCTGGGACCGACCCATCCGGATACGCTGGACTCGATCGACAATCTCATCAAACTCTACCAGGCTTGGGGCAAGCCCGACCAGGCCGAGCAATGGCGAACCAAACTGCCCGCTGAACAAGCCAACAATGGACAATCCGAAGGATCTTGAGATGAAGACATGTTTACATTCTGTCAGTTATGCCGGCGTCTGGCGGGGCCAGGCGAGGCTGAGCGTCGATGAATTCCTGGACAAGGCCAAAGAACTCGGCTTCGAGGGCGTAATGCTGACGGCCAAACGCCCGCACGTTTCGCCTCTGGACTACGATGCCGCCGCTCGCAAGGCGTTGCGGAGCAAGATCGAAAGGCTCGGCCTCAAGCTGGTCTGCCTGGCGGGCTACACGGACTTCACGGCCGGCGTGGACAAAGCCGGGATTCCGAACGCCGAGATTCAGGCGTCGTACGTCGGCGCGCTGGCGGAGTTCGCGCGGGACCTGGGGACCGACATGGTCCGCGTCTTTACGGGCTACGAGCGTCCCGGCATCCCGTTTGACAACCAATACGCCCTTGTGGTCGAGGGTTTGAAGCTGGCCGGCCGGGAGGCGGCTAAGTACGGCGTAACCCTCGCCGTGCAGAACCACCACGACATCGCCTCGCACCACGACACGATGCTCTGGCTGCTGAATGAGATCGACCTACCGAACGTCAAGCTCGCTTTCGACGCCTGGACGCCGACTTTGCAGGGCCTGAGCGCCGGGCAAATTGCAGCCGCCGTTCTGAAGATGAAGTCTTTCATCGTCCACACGACCGCCGCCCAATACGTCCGGCTGCCGCGATACCGCTATGAAGACGCCCAGATCAACTTCACGCCGGAGCAAACGCTGATCCGAGCCGTGCCGATGGACCGGGGCATCATCGACTACGAGACCTTCTTCAACGCCTTGAGAGATATCGGCTACCAGGGCTACGTCGGCTACGAGATGTGCGCCGTCCTGGCTGGCGGTGGCGACGTCGAAAACCTCGACAAGACCGCGAGAATCTTCCTCGACTACGTCAAGAAGTTCTAATCCGCACCCCGCCCGGCAATCCCAGCTTCAGTGCCAGCCTACTGTGCTCCAACAATACCCAATGGGTCATTCCGAGCGCAGCCGAGGAATCTATTGAACCAGTCCCGCCAAGCGGCTCCACTCTTCTTGAGGCACTGTTTGCTGGGGTCCCCTGAGTGACGGTCTACCCCTTTGGGGGTAAATTGGCTTTGTTTTTGCGAATTAGCCGCAAAGACACGAAGGCGCCAAAGACCAGAGATTCTATTGTCATTGCGAGGCCCGCAGGGCCGTGGCAATCTCTCGTGAGACGATCAGGGACCTCTCGCTGTGTTCAAGATTGGCTTTGTTTTGCCCATAGGTGTTCTCCCAATAGGTTCCTTGTCTAGGATTTAGAATTCGGAGTTTGGTGCTTCCGACCGAAGGCCGGCATTGGGTTTGTTTTGAACACGTTGTCTTTCTCCACGATCTCGGCGTTCTCCCCGGTAAGACACAAATTGGCTTTGTTTTTTCAATGAGCCACGCGGCCTTGCCGTGCCTGGGGCAAATCGACGTGAATGAACGCAAATTTCTTGGATTTTTGCGCAGCAATTTGTAAAGAACTTGACATTTTTGCGAATTTTTTGAAAGTTTTGTGCCCCGGAGAGCACGAAGGTCATAGAGAAGACAGTCAATACTTGCCCGTTACGCTCTTCCCTGATCCCCGTCCGGCTGTCATCGTGGCGGACTTGTCCGGCGAGTCGTTTTGACGGATTGGCTTTGTTTTTCAGAATCAACCACGAATTCACACGAATGGCCGCGAATGCGCTTGAACGACTTGTTCTTTTTCGCTCAAATTTGCATTTTTCTGCACGTTCTTGGCATTTCTTGCAGGGTTCTCAGCCACAGAGAGCGCCGAGATCTCAGAGGCAATAGTCAATAGCAAATCGTAAACTTGTCCTGAGCGAAGTCGAACGGATAATCAATGCCAAAGGTTCCCTGATTCCCA
>JARRQQ010000047.1:0-11319 GCA_037381725.1 Sedimentisphaerales bacterium | reverse complement strand
CAAAACCCTTACAGATGGCCAGCTCCAAAGACAGCGTCAGGCAATGGCAGACCAATGCGCCCAGTCAGACGTGGTTGTCAGTACCGCTAAAGTCTTTGGCAAGAAGGCTCCGCTGATCATCACCAACCAGATGTTGGACGGCATGAAATCGGGAAGCGTTGTTGTAGATATGGCTGTCGAGAACGGCGGCAACGTCGAAGCCTCCCGGCTCGGCAAGGAAATCCGGCGTAAGGGTGTCACGATCATCGGTTGGCCCGCGTTGGAGCGACGGGTCCCGCTGACGGCCAGCCAATTGTTCTCGAACAACTTGTATAGCTTCGTTAGCCACTTCTGGGACAAAGAGGCCGGGCATTTTGTCCTGAACCGTGATGATGAAATCATTCAAGGTTGCCTTATTACCCATCAAGGTGAAATTGTCAATCCGACGGTCAAAGCGGGCCTTGAATAAGGGGGGGTTGTTATGGATTCGAATCCTACAATGATGTCGTTGTTGATCTTTGTATTCGTACTGGCGATGCTTCTGGGCGCTGAGTTGATTCGAAAAGTCCCATCGCAACTACACACGCCGCTGATGTCCGGCTCGAACGCCATCTCAGGTATCACGATTGTCGGCGCGCTCATCGCCATAGGGCATCAGGGAAGTACCGTCGTGACGGTGCTTGGGGCTTTGGCTGTGGCGTTTGCCATGATTAACGTCGTCGGCGGGTACCTCGTCACGGACCGTATGCTGAAGATGTTCAAGGGCAAGAACAAATGAACGATAGATTGTCGGTTGCCGATTTCAAATCGAAAATCCATGGGTGAGGCCAAATAGTGAGTCCACAGGTCATTAGAGATTTGTTCTACATAGTCGCCTCGATTCTCTTCGTCTTCGGGCTAAAGATGCTGGGATCGCCAACCACCGCGCGCAAAGGCAACCTGGTCTCAGCTATCGGCATGCTCTTGGCGGTTTTAACCACGCTGTGGACGATGACGGGGATTCAATGGGCGTGGATCATCGCCGCCGCCGGCATCGGCTCGGTCGTCGGGGTGCTGGCCGCTCGATTAGTGAAGATGACATCCATGCCCCAAATGGTTGGCCTGTTCAATGGATTCGGCGGTCTGGCCAGCTTGCTGGTTGGCTGGTCAGAATTTCACTTCAAATGGGCCGGCGTCGAGACGATTCCTCTGTTCACCATCGTGGCCATGTTCCTGACGGTTCTGGCCGGCGGGGTGACATTTACGGGCAGTTTGGTGGCGTATAGTAAGCTCTCAGGGGCGATAAGTGGCAAACCGGTGCTGTACAAGGGACGCAACATTATCAACGCGGTTCTCTTGATCGCGACCGTCGTTCTCGGTGTCTTTTTTTGCAAGCTCGGACTTGGGCAGCTCGGCGGGACCGTATACGTTTTACTGGCGGTTATCATCACGCTGGCGCTGGTCCTAGGTGTGCTCATCACTATCGGTATCGGCGGTGCCGACATGCCCGTCGTGATTTGTCTGCTGAACAGTTATTCGGGCCTGGCCGCGTGTGCAGCGGGTTTTGTTATCCGCAATAACGTCTTGATTGTGTCCGGCTCACTGGTCGGGGCCTCGGGCATTATCCTAACGAACATTATGTGCAAGGCGATGAATCGCTCGCTGGTGAACGTTCTCTTTGGCGGCTTCGGCGCAGCCGCTTCTTCGTCCAAGGCGGGCTACCAGGGCGACGCCAAGCCGATCAGCGTCGAAGACGCCTACCTGATCTTGGAGGCGGCCGGCAACGTGGTTTTCGTCCCGGGTTACGGAATGGCCGCCGCCCAGGCTCAGCATGCCGTTTGTGAGCTGGGCCAATTACTGGAAAAGAACGGGGCGGAAGTTAGGTACTGCATCCACCCCGTAGCGGGCCGGATGCCCGGACACATGAACGTTCTGCTGGCCGAAGCCAACGTCCCCTACGAGCTACTCGTCGAACCCCAGGACGTGAATCCGACCATGGATATCGTGGACGTAGCCGTTGTCATTGGGGCGAACGACGTCGTCAATCCGGCAGCGCGCGAGGACCAAAGCAGCCCGCTTTGGGGCATGCCGATTGTAGAAGTGGACCGTGCGAAGACCTGCATCGTCCTGAAACGCTCGCTGAATCCCGGCTTCGCGGGCGTTGAAAACCCACTCTTTTTCAAGCCAAACACGCGCATGCTCTTCGGCGACGCAAGAGCTACCGTGGGATCGCTCGTATCCGAATTCAAACGATAGGGGCAACCCCGTGTGGTTGCCCTCATGGCGGCCACGTGGGGCCGCCCTTACCTGTTGTCAATAGGCACGTAGGCGCGAGGCTGCGGACCGACGAACAAGGCCTTTGGCCGGAATATCCGGTTGTCTTTGCGTTGTTCGAGAATATGGGCGAGCCATCCAGCCGACCGTGCGGCTGCGAATATCGGCGTGAACAGGTATCTGGGGATACCGAGCATCGTATACACCGCGCCTGAGAAGAAGTCCACGTTCGGGTAGATCGGTTTGCCCTTTTCTTCCATGCGAGCACGAAAGCCCTGTTCGAGTTTCTTGAGAAAGTCATAGAGGTGCGAATCCCCTTTTTGCTCGCAAAGCTCCTTGAGCATATTCTCCATGACAATGGCCCGCGGATCCTTGGCCTTGTAAACGCGGTGACCCATTCCCATGACCTTGCGATGCTCGCCCAGGGCCTTGTCAAGCCACGCGTCAATATTCTCCGGCGAGCCGATCTCGTCCAGCGTATCCATGACCCGCTCATTGGCGCCGCCGTGCAGGAAGCCGGCCAAGGCTCCGATGGCGGCTGAAATGCTGCAATAGCACGTCGAATAAGTTGAAGCCACCACGCGGGCGGTGAACGTCGAGGCGTTGAAGCCGTGCTCGGCGTGAAGCACCAGGCACGTGTCGAAAATCCGGCCCTCTTCAGGGGAAGGCTCCTCGCCTCTGAGCAAGTACAGGAAATCGGCTCCTTGCGAAAGATCGTTGCGCGGCTCGATGTATGGCTTGCCTTCCTTGAAGCGTTGATAGGTGGCCAGTACCGTGGTGATCTGCGCTATCTGGTGAAGGGTCTGGCGGCAGTTGCACGTAGCGGAGTGTTTGATCTGATGCTCGATGGAGCCGCTCAGGTACGAGATAACCGATTGCAGCAGTTCCATGGGCGAGCCGGTCGGAGGGAATTCACGGATCATGTTTTGAACCGAAGGGTGCAACCCGCGACTCTCACGCATCCTCTGCGAAAAATCCGCCAGTTCCTGCTTTGACGGCAGCTTTTCATAGAGCAGGAGGAATGTGGTTTCTTCAAAGGAAGACTGTAGAGCCAGTTCCTCGATTGGATATCCTCTGTAGTAAAGCTTTCCATTTCCCCCGTCGATTTGACAAATCTCAGACTCGGCGGCGATCACGCCTTCGAGTCCCTTTGCATAACTTACTTCCGCCATGATTATCTCTCCTAAATATTCGATCCTCGATCCCCGGTGAGTATCAGGCATCCGGAATCAACGCTATAATTCCAGCAACAGCTTGTCTGGGTCCTCGATATATTCCTTGATACGAATCAAAAAACTCACGGCTTGGCGTCCGTCAATAATCCTGTGGTCGTAGGTCAGCGCAACGTACATCATCGGACGAATTGCGATCTGATCGTCTATGACGACCGGGCGCTTCTTGATGGTGTGCATGCCCAGAATGGCGCTCTGCGGATAGGCCGGGATAGGCGTCGATAGGAGCGAGCCGAATACACCGCCGTTGGTAATCGTGAACGTTCCTCCGGTTAGCTCGTCCGGCGAAAGCTGCTTTTCCTGGGCCCGTCTGGCGAGGTCGGCGATGGCCGCTTCGATCTCGGCGAAATGCAGCTTGTCCGCATTGCGAATCACCGGCACGAGCAGTCCTCTTTCGATGGATATCGCGACCCCGATGTCGTAGAAGTGGTTGTAGATGATTTCCTGACCATCCACTTGGGCATTAAGATCGGGAAACTCCTTGAGTCCCTGGCAACATGCCTTAACAAAGAATGACATAAAGCCGATCCTGATTCCGTGCTCTTTCTGGAAATCTGTTTTGTAGTGGGCGCGGATTTCAACCACTTTCTGCATGTCGATTTCGTTGAAGGTGGTCAGATAAGCCGCCGTGCTCTTGGCTTGGACCAGGCGCTCGGCTGTTCTCTGACGGATGCCGGTCATGGGAACCCGTACGCTGCGACGGTCTTCAGCCGCAGGTATCTTGTCCGCTCCAGCCGCTTGGCCAGTAGTCTCAGAAGGTTCAGACCTTGCCATCTCTGGCTCGACCAAGGGAGTCGCCGGCGATTCCGGTTTGATTTCTTGTTTGGTCGTATTAGCAACCACTTCAGCTTCCTCCTCCGCAGGCGCCGGCGAAGTCGATTCCGCAGGTTTCTCCGTAGCAGTAGACGGCGGCACGTCTTCTTTGATCTCGCCCGATGGCTCAGCCACTCCTTGTTCCGACTCCAGTGACGCAACGGTTTGTCCGATCGATACTTCATTGCCTTCTTCGACCAGTATTCTGAGTGTCCCGGCGGCGGGCGAAGGGATTTCGAGAACCGCCTTGTCCGTCTCCAGCTCGAAGAGATTCTCTCCTTCCTGAACCTCGTCTCCGTTATGCTTGAGCCATGAAACGATAACACCGCTCGTAATCGATTCACCCACCGATGGAACCGTAACCTCCGTTTTCATTTCGCTCGTCCCCTTCACATTTTATGGTTTGCTGGCGGCTTTCGCGATGTCCGACGTACCGAAAGCGTTCTCCAGCAGTTTCTTTTGTTCGGCTTGGTATTGCTTATGTGAACCAGTCTCGCTGCTGGGGCTCTCGTCTCTGCCCAGATAACGAAGTTCGACTTTTGGAAAACGGTATGCAAAACGCTCGTGCATATAGGCCCAAGCGCCGTAGTTGCGAGGCTCCTCCTGTACCCACGTGACCTCGCGGGCGCGAGGATATCTCTCAAGACAGGCTTCCAATGTCTTACCCGGGAAGGGGTACAGTTGCTCGATCCGAATCAAGGCGGTATCGATACGATCATCGGCCTCGCGGCGCTCGAGCAGGTCATAGTAGACTTTGCCCGAGCACAACAGTATCCGGTCGATCTTGTCCGGTTCAATGGAATCACCCAGCACTTCCCCGAAGCTGCCGTCCGCAAGGTCGCTAAGCGTAGAGATCACTTTCGGGTGACGCAGCAGACTCTTGGGTGTCATGAGAACCAGCGGTATGCGGTAGCGAGCCTTCATCTGGCGCCTGAGCAAGTGGAAATATTGGGCGGGATTGGTCGCATTGCAGATTTGCATATTGTCACACGCGGCCAGTTGAAGAAAACGTTCGAGATGAGCGTTGGAATGGTCCGGACCTTGGCCCTCACTGCCGTGGGGTAAGAGAAGAACCAGCCCGCTCGAACGGCCCCACTTGCTATGGGCTGAGGCAACGTAGTTGTCGATAATCACCTGGGCGCCGTTGGCAAAGTCGCCGAACTGCGCCTCCCACGCCACCAGCGCATCGGGACGCACGAGAGAATAGCCGTACTCGAAACCCACAACCGAATATTCGGATAAAGGACTGTCAAAGGCCAGAAGCTCGCCCTTTGCACCGTCAAGCGTCCGCAAAGCGGTATAAGCCTGTCGCTGCTCAGTTTGGGTATCCCACCACGTCAGATGTCTCTGAGAAAAGGTGCCGCGAACGCAGTCTTCGCCGCTGAGACGAATGGAGACACCTTCCAGCAGAAGTGAGCCAAAGGCCAGCGCCTCGGCAAACGACCAATCGACAATCGCTTTCCGCTCGAAGGTTTCCCGTTTCCTCCGGAGGATACGTCCGAGAATGGGGTGGACGTGAAAGCCTTCGGGCACTTTCGTGACGTGCTCTCCGATACGCCGTAACGTGGATTCAGCCACCGTTGTATCCATGGCCTCGTGTGAGTACTGGTCGCTAATCCCTTCCCAGTCCGGCCCTTGGGTCGTGTCGACTTGCGAAACC
Source organism: Sedimentisphaerales bacterium (assembly GCA_037381725.1). GTDB lineage: Bacteria > Planctomycetota > Phycisphaerae > Sedimentisphaerales > Anaerobacaceae > JAFGTG01. Next base: position 5,382 of record JARRQQ010000047.1, on the reverse strand, counting down.
GGTTCCGCACGCGACGTCTCCAGCGCCTGTTTGAGCGAGTCCACGTACTCCTTTGTGACCGAGGTTTGCTCCTTTTCGGTCATGACCTCGCTTTCAGCGCACTTCGCCCCGTAAATCGTGGCCACGCTGGGATGATTGCCAATGATCTTATACATATGAGGATGGGTGAAAGAAGGCTCATCTGCCTCATTGTGGCCGTGCCGTCGGTAGCAGAAGACGTCCAGGATGCAGTCAACGCCAAACTCCTGGCGGAATTGCAGCGCCAGGTCGGCCGCATGGACAAAGGCCTCGGGATCATCGCCGTTGACGTGAAAGATGGGGACGGGAAGCCCCTTGGCCACGTCGGTCGGAAAGAACGAAGACCGTCCTTCACGCGCCGACGTCGTAAAGCCGATCTGATTGTTGATGATAATGTGGATGGTCCCGCCCGTTGTGAAGCCGGGCAGCCGCGAGAGATTGAAGACTTCCGCAACCACGCCTTGTCCTGAAAATGCCGCGTCCCCGTGCAGCAAGATGGGCAAAGTCCGTTTCCTTTCACCATCGTGCTTCTTATCGTGTAAGGCTCTGGCCTTGCCCTGGACGATCGCATCAACCGACTCCAGGTGACTGGCATTTGCCACCATGCTGATATGCGCCCTGCCGCCGTCGTCGAGGACGTGGTCCGTTTCGTAGCCGATGTGATACTTGACGTCGCCTCCCCCGCCGGACATGCCGGGCAGGAAGTTCTCCTCGAACCGGGAGAAGATTTCCTCCGGCGTCATGTGGAGAATCGTATTCAGGATTGCCAGGCGGCCGCGATGTGTCGTGCCGATGACAAAGTCCTCGATGCCGTATCGACCGGCACTGTCCACCAAAAAATGCAAACCGGGAATGATCGCCTCGGACCCCTCGAGCGAGAACCGTTTCTGGCCTACGAAAGAGCGACCGAGCATCTGCTCCAACGCCTCGGTCCTGAGCAGGTCTTCAAGGATGATCCGTTTCCGGGCGGCGTCCAACGTGGGTCTGTTCCGCGTAGACTCCATCTTCTTGATGAGCCATCGGCGGATGTGTTTGTTCTGGATATGAAGAAACTCGACGCCGATCGCTCCACAGTAAGTCTCCTGGAAAGCGTTCAGGATTTCGCGCAGCGGCGCGCGAGATGGCTTCATAGCCCGACCGGCAAAGAAAATCGTGTCCAGGTCCGCCTCGGAGATTCCAAACTCTCCGAGCGTCAGCTTCTCATACTGACCCGTATCCTCATGGCGAAGATAATCATGCTCGGGACCATAGTCTCCACCGAGAGGATTCAGCCGAGCGTATAGATAGCCTATGTCGCGATACGCCCAAAGGAGACTGTCCACCCGGCCTTGCCGAAAAGCTATATCGCGAGCCGATACCGGTGTGGCCGTTCGCGGCGGCACGGTCTGCGGCGAAGCCATTTGACGAAAATAGGCGTCCCAGGCGGAACTGACCGCCGACGGATTCGTCTGCCATTCACGGTACAAATTCTCTACGTATGATACGTCATCCATCGCTGTTTATGCGCCTCTGAGGGCATCGGCAATTTGGTCGGGCCTGTCCACCACGTGGACGCCGGCCTCCTGCAGAGCTTTGATCTTTTCCTCCGCGCCGCCTTTTCCACCCGAGACAATCGCCCCGGCGTGGCCCATCCGTTTCTCCGGCGGGGCCGAGCGCCCGGATATGAAGGCCACGACTCTTTTGTGAACGGAACGTCGGATAAACGACGCGGCATTCTCTTCCTCCTCGCCGCCGATTTCTCCTATCAATACCACGGCCGTCGTTTGGTCGTCATTCTCGAACATTTCGAGCAGCTCGACGAATCCCGTGCCGACGATGGGATCGCCTCCGACACCGACACAAGTCGATTGGCCCAGGCCGTTTTCGCTCAGATGGTTGACGACCTCGTAGGTGAGCGTTCCGCTGCGCGAGATTACGCCGATGGAACCGGGCTTGTGAATATGACCCGGCATGATACCGATTTTACACTTGCCGGGCGAGATAATCCCCGGGCAATTGGGCCCGATCAGACGCACATTCTTTTGCTTAAGCTCGTGATAAAGGTCAACCATGTTCAACACAGGGATTCCCTCAGTGATACAGACAACCAGAGGGACTCCGTTGTCCGCCGCTTCGCGAATCGCGTCGATGGCAAATGCCGCTGGAACAAAAACAACCGAGCAGTGAGCGCCGGTCTCGCCAACGGCTTGCTTCACAGTATCGAAGACGGGTAGAGATCCTACTTTCTGACCACCCTTGCCTGGCGTGACGCCTCCAACCACCTGCGTTCCATATTCCAGCATGGCCTGAGCGTGAAACGATCCATCTAGCCCATTAATTCCCTGGTCGATGACCTTAGTTTCCTTGTCCACTAGGATGCTCATGAGCGTGCTCCTCCGCGTGCACACTCGACCGCGTTCCGAATGGCCTCGGTCATATTTCGAGTGACAACCATACCGGCTTTCCGGAGCATGTCGAGTCCTTCCTGCTCGTTGGTGCCGATCAGCCGGATGACCAGGGGCGCTTTGATATCAAGCTGCTCTTGAGCTGTCAGGATGCCTTTCGCGATGTCGTCGCAACGAGTGATCCCGCCAAAGATATTGACGAGGATGACTTTCAGTTTCTCGTTCCTTAAGAGTATGCGCATAGCGTTTATGACCTTTTGCGGATCGGAGCTTCCACCAACGTCCAGGAAGTTGGCGACCGTGCCGCCGGCCAGCTTGATTCCGTCCATGGTCGCCATCGCCAGACCGGCGCCGTTGACCATACAGCCGATTTCGCCATCGAGACTGACGAAGCTCAAGCCGGCCTCTTTAGCCTGGAGTTCCTCAGTCGTATATTCCTCGGGATTTCTGAGCCGGGCAATATCGGGATGCCTTGGAATGCCGCTGTCATCAAAGACAATCTTGGCGTCCGCGCCGATCAGTTGACCCTGCGCAGTCACAACCAGTGGATTGATCTCGACCAATGAGCAATCTTTCTCACGAAAGAGCCGGTACAGGTTCTTCACGGTTCGAGTGGCCTGGTTCAAGATGGCCTCGTCTGCGAATATTGGCGAAAGCCATTCGGACAGCGTTCGGTGGGGGACAGCCGGGCCGGCCATCACAAAACGACGGATCTTTTGGGGTTCTTGGCTGGCCGTCTCTTCGATGTCCATGCCCCCGGCAGTGCTGAGGATGAGAATGACTGATTTCGCCCTCCGGTCGATTGTGATCCCGGCATAGTACTCAGCTCGAATGTCCAGTCTTTTGGCGATCATAACACACTTAACCGCCATCCCTTTGATTCGCATGGCCAGGATTTCCGCTGCCGCCTCTTTTGCCTGCTCGACCGAATCGACGACCCGAACGCCACCGGCTTTACCCCTTCCCCCGGTGAGGACCTGAGCCTTTATAACAGCCTGCCCGTCCAGCGTGGCCACGGCCTCGGCGGCTTCACTGGGCGTCTCTGCCGTACTGGCTTGCGGAACCGCAATGCCGTATGTTTCGAGCAAATTACGAGCTTGGTATTCGTAGATCTTTATTGGCTTTGCTCCTTCAGCTTCTTGATCGTGCGTTTCGTCAGGTTGATATTCTTCGTGACCTTAATCTCCCGCGGGCACACGCGTGTACACTCGAAGTGATTCTGGCACGCCCACACACCATCCGGCTTGTCCAGGACGTCGAGGCGAGGCTCAACGCCCTCGTCCCGGCTGTCGAACACAAACCGAGCGGCTTGCACAACCGCCGCCGGCCCGATGAAATCTGCCTCCTTGTTGCGGATCACGGGGCACGCTGAATAGCAAGCAGCGCACAGGATACACTTTGTCGGATCGTCGAACCGGCTCCGCTCGTCCGGCGTTTGGATATTCTCACCATTTTCCGGCTGCCCGGCGGGAATGAGATAGGGCTTGACTTCACGGTAGGCCTGGAAAAAACGCCCATAGTCAACCATAAGGTCGCGCTGCACAGGCAGCGATTTGAGCGGTTCAATTGTCACGACCGCGCCTTCCTGCTCGACCACATCTCGAACGAGCGTTTTGCAGGCGAGCCGCTCCACACCGTTGATGAGCATTGCGTCGGAACCGCAAACCCCGTGGGCGCAGCTCTTCCGGAAAGACAGCGTTCCGTCCAGATGGCGCTTGACGAACATCAGGGTATCAAGAACGCGGTCGGTCGGCTCAACGTCAACCGAAAAGTCCTGAAATTTCGGATCGCTATTAGCCTGTGAGTCGTGACGCAATATCTTCAGCGTGATATTCATGATTTACTTCCATTTAGACCGATTGTTAGTACTCACGCGGTTTCGGCTTCCAGATGGACAGATCGACGGGTCGAGTGGAAAAGCGGACACCGTCGGACTTCAGCCAGGCGAACGTATGGTTCAGGAATGCCTGGTCGTCGCGTTGCGGGAAATCCTCCCTGGCATGTGCGCCGCGGCTTTCCTTGCGGCGTTCCGCCGAAGCCGCCGTGACAATCGCCAAATCCAACAGATTCTGAAGCTCCAAGGTTTCGAGCAACTCCGTGTTGTAGGCTCGGGACTTGTCGCTTAAGCCAAGCTGCTGTGCCTCCTGTCTCAAGTTCAAGAGTTGCTTCAGAGCCTCGCCTGTCCCCTTCTCGTTACGATAGATGCCGACGTCTTCCATCATGACGTTTCTCATGGCGGCCCTGATTCTCGCTCCTGAGGAATCGCCCTGCCTGCTCGTCATCCGGCTCAATATCTCTTCCACGCCTTCTGAGACATTGTCCCGTACTAATCCTCGGTCCGCCTGGCGGACGAACTCAGCCATGTGCCGGCCCGCACGCCGTCCGAAGACAACGAGATCGACAAGACTGTTCGTTCCGAGGCGATTGGCGCCGTGAACGGATACGCAGGCACATTCACCCGCCGCGTACAGACCTTCGTAGGCGCTGCCGTCGGCATCGGCAAGGACCCGCCCGTCGAGATCGGTAGGAATGCCACCCATTCCATAATGCGCCGTCGGCTGGACGGGGATCGGCTTCTCGCTCGGATCCAGGCCCAGATAGGTGCGGCAAAAACTCGTAATATCCGGCAGTTTCTTCTCCAACACGTCCCGGCCCAACCCGGTGGCGTCCAGATGCAGGTAGTCGTCCTTTGTGGGGTCGGCCAGTATGCCTCGGCCCGCGCGAATCTCGGTCATCATCGCCCGGGCGATCATATCGCGGGGGGCTAAGTCCAGCATCGTGGGCGCATATTGCTCCATGAAGCGTTCGCCCTTGCTGTTTCTCAGGATGCCGCCTTCGCCTCTGACGCCTTCGGTGATAAGTATTCCCATGCCCCGAATGCCCGTCGGGTGGAATTGGAAGAACTCCATGTCCTCGAGCGGAACGCCCCTGCGAGCAAGGACGGCCGGGCCGTCGCCCGTATTGGCGTAGGCGTTCGACG
>JARRQQ010000046.1:0-15298 GCA_037381725.1 Sedimentisphaerales bacterium | reverse complement strand
GTATGAGGAAGCAACACAGAACTATGAGACAGCGCTGGAGCTCGTGCCGAACCATCAAAAGGCGCTCTTTCACTTAGCTTTTCGCTGCGATATGGCGGGCGAGGAGCAGGCGGCGATCGACTATTACAGGCAGATCGCCGCTAATTCGCCGGTCTACGTCAGTGCCCTGCTGAACTTGGCGGTGCTCTACGAAGACAGCGCTCAACTGGACAAGGCCACCCGCTGCGTGGACGCGGTCCTGGAGATGCATCCGAACCACCAGAGAGCCATCCTTTTCAAGAAGGACATCGAAAGCTCGAAAACGATGTTCTACGACGAGGAGAAGGAAAAGAAGAAAACGCGCAAGAATCAGATCCTCGAGACCCCGATCTCCGATTTCGAGCTGTCGGTGCGAAGCAGGAATTGCCTCAAGAAGATGAAGATCGATACCATTGGCGACCTTCTGAATATTACCGAGGCGGAGCTTTTGTCCTATAAGAACTTCGGAGAAACGTCCCTTTCGGAAATCAAGGCCATCCTCGAGCCGAAGGGTCTGTATCTGGGCATGGCCCTCGAGGAGAAGGAAATCGCCTCGGGAGAGGTGATGGACGAAGTCAACATCGAGAGCCAGGAAGAAGGTCTGAACCACAAGTCCGTCGAGGATCTCCAGTTGTCCGTGCGCTCCCGCAAATGCCTGCAAAAGCTCAATCTGCGGACTATCGGCGATTTGACCAGCCGGACCGATGCGGAGCTTCTCGGCTGCAAAAACTTCGGCGTCACGAGCTTGAACGAAGTCAGAAAGGCCCTCGCCGATCTCGGCCTGTCGCTGCGAAACCTGGACTAAGAAGACCGCGCAGGGGCAACCCCTTGTGGTTGCCCAGGGCAGGCACAGGGGCCTGCCCCTACCCGACGATGCGTCATTTTCAACACAATGCGGCGATTCTTGCCTGCCTGCTGCTAATCCTTGGCGGTTGTGAAAACCGGCGGTTCGCCACGTCCACGATCCAGATGGACATCGAGCCGAGGTTCTGGGTGCGGGTCTTGCTGCTAAGCGAGGCCAAGACCTGTACGCTGAGAGTGAACTGTCCTTTCAGCATTCTCAACGGGCGAGCCGAGTCTCAGGCACAGGCAGCGGGAACACGGTTCGATCGGGCCGGCGCTGTGACAAGCATCCGGCTGACGAAGGGCCGAATCAGCATCGCCGGGCAGACCTTCGACAGCCCCGACCTCATCGTCCTGCCCGATGATCCCTACATTTTCAACCTGAACGGGATGGACTATCGCGGCAAGCTAAGGCTCATCGTCAGCCCGGACGGCGAGTCGTTCGACGCGATCAATCTGGTTCCGCCGGAGCCGTATTTGGCGGGTGTCGTCGGCGCCGAGATGCCCGACTACTGGGAAATCGACGCGCTGGAGGCCCAGGCCGTTGCGGCCAGAACGTACTGCTTCTACATCAAGAAGCGGTTCGGCGCGACGCGCAATTGGGACTTGAAACAGACGGCGGCCAGCCAGGTCTATCGCGGCGTCAGCGCCGAGTCGGCCCAGGTGTGGCAAGCGGTCAATCAGACAAAGGGCCAGGTTCTTGTTTGCCGCCAACCCGATGGCACGGAGGACATTTTCCCTGCCTACTACAGCTCGACCTGCGGCGGGCACACTGAGAATAGCAAGAACGTCTTCGGCGACTCGTTCGAGCCTTTGGCCGGGGTGCCTTGTCCATACTGCCGGGATGTGGCCAAGCCCAAGTATTTCTTCTGGCCCATGATTCAGCTCTACAAGGACGACGTCGCGTCGAAGCTCTCGCAAAGGTATCCCGTACTTAGGCGACTCGGGAAGATCACGAGTCTACGCGTGGCCGCGGAAAGCGACTACGGACAATTCGCTCGGCTCACGAAGATCAAGCTGCTCAACGCGGCGGGAAAGAGCGATTTCATCAGGGCCGAAGACTTTCGCCTGACCGTGGACCCGACGGGATTGAAGTTCAGGAGCACAATCTGCCAAATCGTTGATTGGCACGACAAATGGGCGTTTTTATCAGGCCGAGGCTGGGGTCACGGCGTGGGCATGTGCCAATGCGGCGCCGAGGGCATGGCGAGACAAGGCAATACCAAAAAGCAGATACTCACATACTACTACCCGGGGTCGAGAATTTCCACCATCGACTACTAACTGTTGGAGTATGGGATTTGCGGCTTGTACTCGGTGCTGCGCGCTGCTAAGATTCGGGCGGAAATCCATGATGAACCTGGACAACGTAAACAACGTATTGACAAGACGTAAAGCGCAACTCGAGCAAAGGTACTACGTGAGTATCCTCGGTATCTTTGGTCCCTGTGTTCGGGATGAACTCGGAGACAGCGCGGATAGTATGAAATGATCGGTTTTCAGGTTCTTCATCAAGATAGCAACTCCGGCGGCAGACTTGGTTTGCTGACGACCGCCCACGGGCAAGTCGAGACGCCGGTCTTCATGCCGGTGGGAACGGCCGGAGCGGTCAAAGGCATCACGCCTCGCCAGCTCGAAGAAACGGGCGCCGGCATGATCCTCGCCAATACCTACCATCTGCTGCTCCGTCCCGGCGTCGAGGTAGTCGAGAAGCTGGGCGGGCTCCACAAATTGATGGCCTGGAACCGGCCCATTCTCACGGACAGCGGCGGCTATCAGGTGTTTTCTCTCAGCCCGCTGACCCGGATCGACGACGACGGGGTCGAATTCGCCAGCCACGTAGATGGGGCCAGGGTCTATCTGAACGCGGAGATTGCCACGGATATCCAGAATCGCCTCGGCGTCGATATTGCCATGTGCCTCGATGAGTGCACGCCTTCCGGGATGGATGCGCAACGGCTCGAAGAAGCGGTGACCCGGACGATCCTCTGGGCACAGCGGGCCAAGCGGGCGCACGCCAATCCCGACCAGATGCTGTTCGGCATTGTCCAGGGCGGGACGAACCTTGATCTGCGAACACACTGCGCGTCAGAGTTAGTCAAGACGAGCTTCGACGGCTATGCCCTCGGCGGGCTAAGTGTGGGCGAGAGCCACGAGGATATGCTCAAGACGGCGACGCACACCGCCAAGCTGCTGCCGAAGGACAGGCCCCGCTATCTGATGGGCGTGGGCACGCCGAAGGACATCGTCGCGGCGGTCATGGCCGGTGTGGACATGTTCGACTGTGTCTTGCCGACAAGAAATGGACGCAATGCCTATGTCTTCACCGAGAACGGCCCTCTACGGCTGAGAAACAACGCCCACGTGAACGATCCTGAGCCGATCGAGGCGGACTGTGACTGCTATTGCTGTCGTCATTTCAGCCGGGGCGCCCTGCGGCATTTCTTCAACTGCGGCGAAATGCTGGGGCCAATAATGGCGTCACTGCACAACCTGACGTTCTACCAGAGACTCATGACCGGAATACGGCAGGCCGTGAAAAGGAACGAGCTCAGTGAGTGGGCAAAAAGATTTGATTATTGATAAAAGACGGAAAGACGTTAGTATTAACGGCTTGGCCGCCGGTTCGGGACCGGCGGTCCTAGCGCGAAACGTGACGCGTGACTTGAGTTTACAGGGATTTGTATTAGGTGATCAAATTCTCAGGGAATCAGGAAGTGGGTATCGGGACCTCAGGGTATCAGCAATGTTCTCTCAGGCCTGTTATGTCCCGGGACTTACCTCGTATTCTGATACTCGCATGGACAACTCGATAAAGGGAGAATAACGATGGATAATATTTGGATATTGGCTCAAGCGGACAGCAACGCGTCGGGTATTTCGTCGGCGCCGGTCACGTCTGGGGGCGGCACCACCACTACGACAACGGCGCCGTCAGACGCCAACGCGCCTCAGACCCAGCCGGCGCCGTTGAGAAACCCGATCATCCAATTCCTGCCATTCATCCTGCTCTTCATCGTGATGTATCTGATCCTCTTCCGAGGGCCGCGAAAGAAACAGCAGGAACACAAGCAGATGATGCAGACACTGGGGAAAAACGACCGAGTCCAGACCATCGGGGGAATTATCGGAACCGTTGTCGACATCAAGGACGATGAAATCACGCTCAAGATCGACGAGTCGAATAACACGAAAATGAAGATTCTCCGTTCAGCCATCAGCAGGAATTTGTCGAAAGACTAGTGGCAAGGCGGTGAACGGACATACGGATACGCGTGCGGACCCTGTAAGACGCACGGGCATGAGTAGATAAATACGAGGAAAGCTATGCAAAAGAATGTGACGCTGAAGATAGTCTTCATTCTTGTTCTGGTGGCGGTGGCCGGCTGGACATTGTATCCGCCCAGCGAAACGCTAAAGCCCGGCATCGACCTGGCGGGCGGGACCAGTCTGATCTACGAAATTGATACGCACGGCCTCGACGAGGCGGACAAGACGGACCTGGCCCAGAGAATGATCACGGTCCTGCGCAGGCGCATCGACCCGGCTAACATCCAGAACCTCGTATGGCGGCCCCAGGGAAACAATCGGTTCGAGATTCAGATGCCCCTGGCGAGCGCCGAAGCCCGTCAAAAACGTGAAGCCTACGAACAGGCGGAGGCGGCGTTGCTGGCCCGGAACGTCCGACCCGCGAGAATCATTCGTGCCCTCGATATGCCGACTGCGGAGCGCGAGGAATTTTTCAGCAAACTGGCCATGAACGACCCCAACCGGCTGTCCATCTTAGAGACGCTGGCGTCAACCTACGACGAGCGCAAAGCCCTCAAGACCCAGAGAGACGGCCTCTACAACAAGATGGAGACGGACGAGAAGAAGATGTCATCCGCCGGACTTGATATGGATGAGGTCGAACAAAAGAGAAATGAATGGGCGGCAATGCCCGATCCGAAGCTCCAGGAGGCCGTAGGGCAATTCACAGACGCCAATGACACACGTGCCCTGTTGACCTCATACATCAAAACGTACGCCGAGTGGTCAACCGTGGTCCAAGAATTTCTCGAGAAGGAGGCTCAGTACAGGCAAGCTCGCCTCACAATCGACCGGCTCAATCTGAGCGAAGATCAGCTAAACTACTGCCTGGAGCTTTCGGAGAAGTCGAAGGAACGGCCTGAAGCAATCGCAAAACTTAAGAACGAGTTCCCTGACCGCGTCACAGAAATCGACAACGTCATAGCAGCGTTCGACGCTTACCGGCCTTACCGCGGCCGGCTCGACGATCCGAAGGACCTCCAGCGAATGCTCAAAGGCGCGGGAATCCTGGAGTATCGGATCCTCCCGACACAGGGATATCCCGAAGTGAACATGGACCAGATGGCCACCTACGTCCAGACGCTCAAGGAAAAAGGCCCTAACTACGCGTCGGACTCTCAGTACCTCTGGTGTGAAATAGAAGATGCCGAGCATTGGAACTCGGCCGACAGTGAGCAACGCCCCTCCATCGTCGGCAAATTCGGCGACAAGTCCTACGTCCTGGCGAGTAACAAACCAAGCGAGGTCATGCTGCACAGTGCCAACCAAAAGACGTGGAAACTCGAGCGGGCCTATCCGACCACGGACCGAATGGGCCGAAGGGCGATTGGCTTCCTGCTGGACGATAAGGGCGGCGCTTTGTTTGCGAAACTAACGGCCAAGAACATCGGCCGACCCCTGTGCATCCTCCTCGACGGAATTGCTATCTCGGCGCCGAACATCGAGGATCGCATCGCCAGACAGGGCGTCATCACGGGTAACTTCACCCAGACACAAGTCGAGGACATGGTCAACAAGCTGAACGCGGGGTCTCTGCCGGCCCGCCTGATCGAGCAGCCTATCTCCGTCAACACCATCGGCCCGTCCATCGGAGCCGGGAATCGTGACCAGGGGATTGTCGCCGGTTTGATCGGTCTGGTTGCGGTGGTCGTCGTCATGCTCGTCTACTACATCCTTTCCGGTTCCATCGCCGACGTGGCCTTGCTGCTGAACATCTTGTTCGTCCTGGCTATCATGGCGGGCTTGCGTGCCACGTTCACGCTGCCCGGCATCGCCGGTATCATCTTGACCATCGGCATGAGCGTGGACGCCAACGTCCTCGTGTTCGAGAGAATACGCGAGGAGCAGTTACGCGGCTCATCGCTGAGAATCGCCATCGCCAATGGCTACCAAAGGGCCTTCAGGACGATCTTTGACGCGAACCTGACGACTTTTATCACCGGCGCGATTCTCTACTGGCGAGCCTCAGAAGAGGTCAAGGGCTTTGCCATCGTGCTCATGCTCGGTATCGCATCGAGTATGTTCACCGCGCTGTTTGTCACGCGCGTGGTCTTCGACTTCCTCCTGTCCAAACGGCTCATCAAGGACCACCTGGTGATGCTCCGTCTCATTCACAACCCCAACGTCAACTGGATGCGGTCCAGACCCGTTTTCTTCGCCGTTTCGGGGGTGCTGATCACCGGTGGGTTGCTGGTCTTCTTCACGCGGAATAACAAGAAGGACAACATCTACGACATCGAATTCACCGGCGGAACCAACGTCATGATCAATCTCAAGGCCCCGATGGACCGCCAGGAAGTAGAAGACCGGATTCAGCAAATCGGCACAAAACTGAACGAACCGGGTCTCATGGCTGCTACGGTCTACCGCGTCGGGGAATCGGACAAAGAGTATGAAATCAGCACCACGGAGACGAACAAGATCACCATTACGGTCACGCTGGCGCAGGCGGGTCAGTCAACGGTTGATGAGGTCACCGCGAAGGTCAGAAAAGCACAAGCGAAGTTCGCCGGCAAGCTGACCAACCTGGTGGTCACGCAGGATCCTTCGGATTCCGCGAAATTCGTCCTCTCAACGAGCCAGATGAATCAGTCGCTGGTGCGTGACGTGCTGACGACGGCTTTTCCACAGGCCAAGCTCTCGGAGCCGCAGGTCGATGAGGTGGTCAACGACGCGATACGGAGTGCGTTCGCGGGCCAACTGGAAGTCCAGGAGAACCTCGATCCCAACATCGTCTCCACCGAAAAGATAACCGACGAGATGATAAACACCTATCCCGAGCTGATAGATTATCTGGGCGGCATCCAAATCCAATGTCAGATCCAGAAGCCCGCGACGGACACGGAAATCGTCCAGCGATTCAAGGATCTGGCCTTCAAGCCGGATATGCGTGAGTCTCGACGCTATCCCTACGAGATCCTCGACACGAAGATGAACGCGATCACCGACCCGAACCAGCCGCTGAACTCGTTCGTCTACGTCAGCGCGATGCCCGAGGCGGGCTTCCGCGAGATTTCCGGAGATGAATGGACGCGGTTCGTGGATGGGGAGAAGGCCAAGGTTCTGGCCGCAACCCGGCTGGAGACGTCGCTGCCCCGCGTCCGACAGTTCGACCCGTCTGTCGGCGCCGAGCAAAAGACGCGAGCCCTGATCGCCATCGTACTGTCACTGTTCGCGATTGTCACGTACATCTGGGTCCGGTTCGGAAACGTCCGCTACGGCATCGCGGCTATCATCGCTCTGGTGCACGACGTGAGCATCACGCTCGGGGCCGTCGCGGTTTGTGTCTATATCGCCGGGACGCCCATCGGTCGCGCGCTTCTGATCGGAGATTTCAAGATCAATCTCGCCATGATCGCGGCCTTCCTGACGCTCATCGGATACTCGCTCAACGATACGATTGTCGTTTTCGACCGTATCCGTGAGAACCGCGGTAAGAACCGCCTGCTCAACGCGCAGACCATCACGGACAGTATCAACCAAACGATCTCCAGAACGATCATGACGTCATTCACGACGTTCATCGTTGTGCTGATAATGTATATCTTCGGCGGGCCCGGACTGAGAGGCTTTAATTTCGCCATCGGCTTCGGCATCATCATCGGCACGTATTCGTCGATTGCCATCGCGGCGCCGATTCTCCTGATTGGCGCCCGGACGAAGAAGGAAAAGGGCAGATAGGACCTCAACGCTCGACAAATGAGATTCCGCAACCTGGAACTGAGTTTCGAGCGTCGAGACTCCCACCGTCCTGTACAAGATGCAGAAGGATTTGAAGATAGGAATGGGCGTGGGCTTAGGTCTGGTCGCCGTGGTGGCCATGTGGCTAGCGACACGTCCGAGCTTGACGCCGGAAGCGAGAATGCAGAGGCTCCACAGCGCCGAGGCTGGAAATGCCGCCGGTGCGCCGCCTTCGGTTCAATACGCCGCCGCCGAGCCTCCCGTGGTGACGCGCAAAGAACCCACCGCGAGCGCGCCCGGGCCGAAACCCGCGAATCGAGACTCGGGACTCAACGCGCAGACAACCGACAGGGAGCAGCGCACATCGACCATCGAGAATCCACCATCAAAAGTCGTGAATCGACAACCGAGCGTCGAGACCGAGCGGACCGAGCCGGTAAAGACCGAGAGGTTTTACTTTGTGCGCAAAGGTGACACGTTGTCTTCGATAGCCAAGACATACTACGGCTCCGCAAGCAAGTGGCCGAAGATCTTCGATGCAAATCGCAACGTGATACCGGACGCAAACAAGCTCGCCGTCGGAGCAAAGCTGGTGATTCCCGATTGAAGTGAGCTAAAGTGAACCGGAGCTGGCTATGAAGTGCCGGCACGATCCTCAATTACCGACGCTTTAGGCACGTCCTGTAAGAGTTCCGCCGCGGCCTCGTCCACCAGCCAGGTGACTCTATCGAGGGCGGGCCAGAGAGTGTGAATCGGATAGCGCACGTCGTCCGGCTCGCTGGTGAATACCTCCCTGAGGATGGCCGCCTTTTCCCGACCGCTGACCAGCACGACCAACCGAGAGGCGGCGCATAGTACCGGATGCGTCAGGGTGATCCGGTTAAGCTTGTCGTCCAGCACGTAAACAACGCACGCCAGATCTTCCGTGTCCAAGGAAGCATAGGAATTCGGAAACAATGAGCCGGTATGACCGTCCACGCCCATGCCCAGCACGATCAGATCGAACACGGGAGTCCTGGCGGGCCCGGTCCCCGGAGGCGGCAGATGGAAGGCATCGCGGATGGCCTGTTCGTAGAGATGAGCCTCGGCCTCGAAGTCGTCGTACTCCGTCGGAATCCGGTGGACGTTTTGCTCGGGGATCGACACCTTGCGAAGGAAAGTGTCCGCGGCCAGCTTGTAGTTGCTCAAAGATGAGTCGGCCGGAACAAGCCGCTCGTCCACCCAGAACAGGTGAATCTCATCCCACGGCAGGGCTTGAGCTTGTGGCATCTCACCGAGCAGCTCGTAGAAACGCTTGGGCGTATGCCCGCCCGATATGGCCACGTAGAATACGTTTCTTGCCTCGATGGCGCCCCGCGCATCGGCTACAAAAAGGTCAACACTTCTGCGAGCAAGACTCTCCGGATCGGAGACAACCTCAACGTTTGGCTTGTATTTTGTTGTAGGTTCCATGATTGACCCGACTTAGCCTCCATACAACAAAGCGCGCACTTACCTGACCTCATGGTCTCTCCTCTTTCTCCCCGTGGTTGGGCCACGCCCAAATATAGCCTACGATCATTATCCACTCTCGGTCGGCTTTTGACCAGAGAATCTTCCAAAAAAATTCCCGAAAACCCTTAAATTCACATGGGTATGTAGGGATTACGCACTCGTTCATCACGGCACTTTGTAAGGCGTTCCCTGCGGCGGCAACGGCCCGGCTCGCGTCCTCCGGCCTGCGCCTCTGGTCCTCTACCCCCTGTTGTCTGCCGCCAGCCTTTCGCTATCTGCGTCTTCCCGACCGGTCCAGTCCCCTCCCAGCGCCAGGTATAGACTGACGCGGGTGGTCCAGATCTGGCCCTTCAGAACCGTCAGGTCGTCTTCGGCGATTCGCCGCCGACTCTCGGATTCCAGGACGGTCAGAATTCCCGTGATACCCTGCTGATATCGCTGGGTCGCTAGTTGCTCGGCAGCTCTGGCTTCCTCGAGCCGGCGCTCGGCGTATTGCAGTTGCTCTTGCAGCATTTGCTCGCCAGCCAGCGCATCCTCGACCTCCTTCATGGCCGTCAGAACGGTGGTATTATAGTTGGCCGCCAATTCGGCGTAGCGGGCCTTGGCCCCCTTGATTTGAGCGCGAATTTGCCCCCCTTTGAAGACCGGCTGAGCCAAGCCCAACGTCAGCGAATACGTTTCCGAGAAATGCTCCCACATGTCACGCCACCGACTGGCGCTGGAGCCGTAACTGCCCGAAAGCGTCAGGTCCGGATACAACTGGGCGATACTCACGCCGATCATCTCATTCGCCGAGCGAAGGGCCATCTCGGCGACCTTGACGTCCGGCCGCCGATCCAAAAGCGAGGCGGGTATACCAATCGGAACCGGCTCCAAATTCGGTAAATCTCCCAACGTCTCGGGCAAAGGCTCCGAAGATCCAGGCGGACGCGCCAGCAGCACGTCGAGCGCATGACGAGCTTGAATGAGAGACAGCTCAATCGCCGGTTCCACCTCCTGGGACGCCGCCAAATTCGCGCGCGCCAAACGGGTATCCACCGGGCCAACGAGCCCTTGCGCATAGCGTCGCTCAACGATCTCCAGGGTTTTCCTCAGGCCTTCCGTATTGGCCCTGGCAATCGCTAATCGACGCCGGATCGTCGCGATATTGATCCGGGCGGTGACCACGCCGGCGATCATGCCATTCGTCAGGGCTTGCTCATTCGCCCCGGCGGCAAGTAGCTCCGCCCAAGCGGAGCGCTCGGCGCGCTTGAGCTTACCGAAAAAGTCAAAATGATAAGCGACGGTGAAACCTTGCTGCCAAGTCTCGCTAATAAAAGACAATCGTCCACCACCGGCGAAATCACCCAGGTCGAAGGACACCTTGCTCCTGTCGCGAGCCATGTTGTAAGAAACATCCGGCAGCCGTCGTCCGTGAGCTTCCGCCAGTGCCGCCTCAGCCTGCAGGACCCGCGCCGCCGCCGCCTTGAGATCGTAGTTCTTCTCAAGGGCCTCGCGGACGAGTGACTCCGTGATCGGATCGCCGAAACTCTCCCACCATCGGTCGATTTCGTTGACGTCATTGACGTCCTGTTTGTGCTCGCCGGCATGAACGAACGCCTTGGACGTCTCGGCGGCGGTCTCGGGCCTCGAGTAGTTCGGCCCGACCATACAGCCCGCCAGAACAGCGCAAATTCCCCCCAATAAACAAACCGATAAGAACCATTTCTTCATACTATGTTCCTGCTGTCGTACCACCATATCGAAGCTCCCGACGAATGTCTGGCGTACCAGCTTAAAACGTCCCTTTCAACAGATCAAGCTTCTTCTCATATTTGTCTCCATTTCCCGCCCCTCCGAACACCGACCTCGACGGTTTGAGAGCCCCGTGGGATTTACCTTGACAAACGCATGTCAATTTTGATATTAGTATAGTACGTTGGATCTCATGGGTCATTCATAAGATGCTTTTGAGGAGGATTGTCATGCGAGCAAGACGTCTATATCCGGTTTGCCTGTTGTGCACATTGTGCCTGATGACGACCAACGCCCCAGCGGATGAATTCACCTGGGATAACAGTAGCGGAGATTCTCTCTGGCGCACCGAGGAGAACTGGGACCTCAATCGCCTCCCCGCCGATGGAGACGCCATTTACGTCAATTGGCTGGGCGATCCTACGGAAGTCATTATCGATGCCGATACCGACGGCAAATGCAACAGTATCACGATCAGCAACGATAACGTCGGTGGTCAGGGTTACGTTCACGTCCACATGACGGGCGGGACGTTATTAGCTGGAAACCTGATCAGGATAGGCCGAAAGGAACTGGGCATGTTCACCATCGATGACGGCGAGATAACGTGCAGCGCCCTGCAGCTCGGACGCAAAGATCCCAGCAAAGGCATCCTCTATATCAATGGCGGCACGGTGACTTGCACAACGAACACGCGGGTTCCTCGTGGCGGCTCGCAAGGCAGTGAGCTGCACCTCAATGGCGGCGTTCTCTACACAGACGGCATCGTGATGAACGACCCGACCGACGATCTGTCCGGCACCAACGGATGGACGGATATTACCGAAGGTGTCATGATACTAACCGACGCGGAGGACCAAACGGAGAAGATCAAGAATTACGTCCAAAACGGGTGGATCACGGCATACGGCGTCAAGAGCGGAGAGCTCCTCGAAGACGGCCGTCTCGCCCTGGTCCAGATGGACTACGATGTCACGAATCCCGGCATGACCACGGTGTGGGCCACGGCAAGCAATCCGGTTCAGGCCCGCTCGCCGCGGCCGGCCGACGGGGCGACCGTGCAGTTGGTCGAGGCGAAAGCCGTCAACTGGACGCCTGGTGAATTCGCCGCGTCGAACGACGTGTATTTCGGAACGGATGAGGACGCTGTGGCAAATGCCGACGTGTCGGACACGACGGGCGTCTACCGGGCTCGCCAGAGCGCGAGCGGGTATATCCTGCCCGAGGCTCTCGAATGGGGCGCAACGTATTTCTGGCGGATCGATGCGGTTGAAGCCGACGGTACGATTCATAAAGGCCCCGTATGGACCTTTACGGTTGCCGATTACCTTCTCGTGGACGATTTCGAGAGCTACACTGACGACGACGCTGACGGCGAGGCCATTTGGCAAACGTGGATAGACGGCTTCGGAGCACCCGAGAACGGCTCGCAGGTAGGTTACCTCATTCCACCCTACGCCGAGCAGACCATCGTCCACGAAGGCACTCAGTCGATGCCGCTCTCGTACGACAATTATCCCGGCGGCCCGATGTATTCAGAAGCGGTCAAGACGTTAAGCTATCCACGCGACTGGACCGAACAGGGCGTCGAGGAATTGTCGCTGTGGTTCAGAGGCTACACGACGTACGTCGGCGGCTTGACCGAGGACCCGCCCGGCACCTACACCGTGACGGGGTCCGGCACGGATATCTGGGACGCCTCCGACCAGTTTCACTTTGCTTTCAAGCAGGCTTCCGGCGCCACCGTGATCCAGGCCCAGGTGCTGAGCATCAGTCATACCGACGACTGGACCAAGGCCGGTGTGATGGTTCGCGATTCGCTCGATCCGAATTCGGCTCACGCGATGGTGGCCGTCACGCCCGCCAACGGCGTCTGGTTCGGATACCGCACCATGACCGGGCAGACCAGCAATAGCGTCAAGGTGGAAAATCTCACGGCACCGCAGTGGGTGAAACTGGAATGCAGTGCGGGTGGACTCGTTAGGGCCTATTATTCCGCGGACGGTAACACGTGGAACGCACTGGGCACGCCGTTGGCGGTCATGCTGAACGATCCAGTTTACATCGGCATGGCGCTGACCAGCCACAATCCCGACGCGGTTGCCGAAGCTACGTTCTCGGATGTTAGTTTCCCCAATACGGACGTCGATCCGGAATGGACCGATCAGGATGTAGGTATATCCGCCAATGCTCCGCAGCCAATGTACGTGGCTGTAGCTGACGGCGCGGGCGCGTCCGCCGTCGTATACCACGATGATCCCAACGCCGCCGTGATCGACACCTGGACGGAATGGGTAATTCCCTTGCAAACCCTGGCCGATCAGGGTGTCGATCTGACGGATATTGATCGGATCGCAATCGGCCTGGGCGACAAAGGGGATATGACCTCGTCGGGCGGCTCAGGCAAAATGTACTTCGACGACATCCATATCTATCGGCCAAGATTGGCTCCCACCGAGTGAGGATGCTTTCGCTCAAACAAAGAGAGGCATCAAACCGGGGCCGGGATCATGAATTTCAACACCGGCCCCGCCGCCAATTCACTGGACCAAGTCGTGCCAATCTTGTATCATAATTCCCTGTGCCGCCGGGTTCCGCGTGGGCAAGGACGGCTTTTGTTCACCTTATGCCCGGATCTGGATTGTGAGGTCAACATTGGTTTTCAGCAGAAGACATTTCCTCCGCTGCGTCGCAGGTAGCGCCGTAGCGATGGCTCTACCCCAAACCCTCTTTTCAAAAACGAAGAGCACAAACAAACCCAACATTATCCTCTGCATGGCCGACGATATGGGCTGGGGCGATCCGGGATTTAACGGCAACTCGATCATCAAGACGCCCCACCTGGACGAAATGGCCAAAGCCGGGATGCGATTTACACGCTTTTATTCCGGCGCGCCCGTCTGTTCGCCGACGCGGGGAAGCTGCCTGACGGGCCGGCACCCGTACCGCTACGGCATCTTCTTCGCGAACGTTGGACACATGCGCAAAAAGGAAATCACTCTGGCGGAAGCCTTGAAGACACAGGGCTATACGACGGGACATTTCGGCAAGTGGCACCTGGGGACGCTTACCACCACGGAAAGGGACTCCAATCGCGGCGGCCCGAGAGGCGCCGAGCACTACTCGCCGCCGTGGGAGAACGGATTCGACGTCTGCTTTTCAACGGAAGCGAAAGTTCCCACCTGGAATCCGATGAAATCGCCGGGATCCGACAAACCCTATGGGACCTGGTATTGGAAACAGGACGGTACAAAGGCAACCGAAAACCTCAAAGGCGACGACAGCCGTATCATCATGGATCGTGCGATTCCCTTCATTCGCAACGCCGCTGGAAACCATGAACCATTTCTGGCGGTCATCTGGTTTCACGCTCCCCATCTGCCGGTCGTGGCCGGAGCGCGATATAGGAAGCTGTATTCACAATACAGCGAAGACGAGCAGCACTATTACGGATGTATCACCGCCCTGGACGAACAGGTAGGCCGGCTGCGCAGTGAGCTGCGCGCCCTTGGAATAGGTGACAATACGATGCTGTGGTTTTGCAGCGATAATGGGCCTGAAGGCAAAGATGGCAAACAGGGTCGGACGCGCGGTTCAGCCGGAGCGTTTCGCGGCCGCAAGCGAAGTCTGTTCGAGGGCGGTGTCCGCGTACCCGGCTTGCTTGAATGGCCTTCGCGCATCAGGGCCGGGCGAATCACCGATGTCCCCTGCTCGACGTGCGACTATTTCCCGACCGTCCTGGACGTGTTAGGATTTCGAATAAAGGGACAGCCCGAGCCTATCGACGGAATCAGCCTGCTACCACTGATTGAAGCCCAAATGACCAAGCGCCCCGTGCCCATTGGCTTCGAATCCAGGAACCAGGTGTCACTCACGGACAACCGGTATAAGATTTACAGTAGCGACAAAGGCAGCAACTATATGCTCTTTGACCTGCCCGAAGATCCGGGCGAGACCCGGGACCTGGCGGCGGAAAAACCACAGATCGTCGAAGCGATGAAGACGAAGCTCGACAAATGGCGTGCCTCTTGCAAGGATAGCCTCGCCGGGAAAGACTATGAGTAACCACGCTGAAAGGCTCAGAGCGTCGGCTTGACGTATGACCGATTGTGCTTTGCACCAAAACTAAGAAAGGAACACCCAAGATGAAACAGACCAGGAGAGAATTACTGACACGGCTGAGCTCGATAGCGGGCTCGGCGGCCGCCCGGTCCGTCCT
>JARRQQ010000045.1:0-18259 GCA_037381725.1 Sedimentisphaerales bacterium | reverse complement strand
GCCCGCATTGTCCTGGCCGCCTGTAAATTCCTCCCAGTCAACGCCGTCGGCAGAATGGTAACCTGTAATCGTGTTGCCTTCACGTTTCAGTTTAACCCAATGAGGCGGTGACGCCGTGATGGTCCCATGTAAGCTACTGGAAGCGGCACCGGCGTTCTGGAAACGGCCCTGGAACGCTATGCCGCCGCCGTCGCTGCCGGTCATCGCCATAATCATATGTTTGGAATTAGCCTCCAGCGTCTCACGGATCATCACGCCGCCCTTGGCCCAAGTGTTTGAGCCGGTGCCATTGTCCACAACGCGTGCGGAGATCTCCCCGTCGCCGATCAGCGGGACATAGGCATACTGGAACGCGTCCGTCGCTCCCCATACGTCGGCGCCGTCGCCAACAATAGACCACGTACCATTGTTCTCACTGGCACTACCGCCGGTCGTGCCGATGTCTTGGCTTTGCCATCCCGTTGGCAACTGAGCTGACACGGTGCCGACCATACCCAGTACAAGGGCGGAGCAAACCAACCATATCAATTTTCTACACATGACTCACCTCCTAATAAAAAGAATTCAAGATACAATTGACCGGGAATAATCTTCGCCTGTGATACGTCCTGGTTGAATGTCTGCCCAGGACATCTTCTTTGTTCTGAGCTTTTCTCCTTCCTTTGAGAGTTGACGACGAGACTCACATGGCAAAGATTTGCCCCCGGAGCATACGACTCCGATGGTTTTAACATCTGAATCTTTGTTGTGTTCTGAAAAATCCCTTTATAACTAAGGAGCCTTACATTCAGAACCAAGGACTTCACTAACTACCTTTTTTAACATATTCACGCCGCGGACGTCAAGGAAAAGCCCTCAAATTCCACTGTAAGTGGGCAGAATCACCTGTTGGCGCAAGAAAAAGCCATAATTAGTTGAGATTTCCTATTTGACTTGATAAACAGAGAGGATTCAAAATTGATTTGCGTCTGATGATACTTGATAGTCCTACTCGTCCAGTAGTCCTTTGAAACTAAAGCCATCATCATATTCCAGCGACCGCATCTTTGTCTGCAGCCAGTTGTGGCCCTGAGCGTCTTTGAGGATATTGCCCTTGAGTTGTTTCAGGGAGTCCGGACTGGGCTTGAGCTTCCCTCGATCGATGGCTGGGAGTATCTTCAGGATCTTTTCCAGCCTACGTTCGCCCGGAGCAAAACATGGAGTCCCGAAGCTTCGCCCGCAACAAGCCAGAAATCAAGCAACGGATTGGTAGTCCGATGACCAGAAGACGCAAGTGCCCAGAATATAGAGACTTGCAGAAACTCTGCAAAGACATTGACACCTCAGTTGACACAAGAAAGTCCAAGACAGGCGAAATTGACGTCTCCGAACTGCCCCCGATCTAGTTGAAACTCTGGCTGGTGAAATGCAAACGCAAAGAGATTTGTTCACCCTTGTTCTTGGCCGGAAAAATCCCGTTTTCTTACCCAGTCTTCAATGAACAAGGTCAAAAAAAGAGCTCACAACTCTTCCTGGTTGCAAGCTCATGGACAATATTAAGGGTTCTACTTTCCTTGCCTGCTGTGTAATAGTTAGTTCTTTATGGGCTCACTGCCCGGTTGTAGAGGCGGACGTCGTCGATTAGACCAGACCAGTAAGTTCCGGATTCCATAGACTTCCCGGTGCCAATGTAAAGACCGTTTGATGAGCTTTTCAGACCATCCTGAGTATCTTGTGGCACGGCGATACTATCAACGTAGAGCATTCTGCTGGAACCGTCCCACACGAAACCGATGCGGTGCCAATCGCCGTCGTCTATGGTGGTCTCGGACAGCAACGGAGCGCCAGATTGCCCGTCACTTGCAAGCTCTGTCATCAAATAGCCTTCTAACGGATCTGTGGACAACCAATTTGCGCCTCCCGGCTCGGAAATGATAGTCTGTCCCGCAGCGCCGCCCTTGATCCAGGCGAGAACGCTGAAAGGGCCATCTGCCGGATTCAGGACCGGGCTGGTGATGATATAATCATCCACGCCATCTAATTGAATCGCACCATTCACTTGTCCACCGTCAGGCTGCCAGAGGGGATCGCCGAAAACATAACCGTCGCTATAGCCGTCTTCACTGACGCTATCCACAGCGATATTCCCTTCTGCCTCATCTAGTGCCCAGTGCGCAATGAGCGTGGGATCATCAACAGGTTGTTCCCAATAGCTCATCAAAAGCTCCAGGTCCAAAGCGTCCACAATTCCATCACCGAACGGCGGCGGGGCTATGTCAACGATTGGATCGTCTTGGCCCCAGGATTCAATGAGTCTGACGAGGTCTTTGATGTCCACGAGGCCATCCCCATTGAAGTCAGGCGATGCAACGGGGAGTCCGGGGTCATATTCCCACACGGTTGAGAGAACCTGGCTGGGAGGATATGTTGACGAGCCACCAATAAGATAGATGCGACCCTCCACCGTGCTAACGGCCTGGGTAGCGACCTCATAGGGCATATCCTCCCGGACGACCCAGGCGTCTACCGCAGGATCGTACTGGAACAGGGTGGACTGGGGCCAGCCACCTATAATGTTTCTTCCACCAAAGACGTAGATGAGGTCATTTAACACGCAGGCGCGATGGACCTTTCGTGGCAATGGCATGTCAGCTCTTTTCGCCCACGTGTCTGTTGCGGGATCATACATTTCTACGGTGGAAAAGACACCCCGAAACACTGAGTTTTCTTGTTGCCCGCCGATGGCGTATATCTTTCCGCCAACGACGCTGGTAGACAGCAATTCCCGCGCGCTGGGCATATCCGCTTTCCTTGTCCAGGTGTCCGTTGCCGGATCATACGCTTCCACGGTTGACATCTCGGGATACAAGTCTCCTCCTCCTCCTGCCCCTCCGATCACGTAGATCTTCCCCTCCACCACGCTGGCGGCTGAACGCGTCCTTGGGGTCGGCATATTCCCTTTCCGCGTCCACGTGTCGGTTGCTGGATCATACGCTTCTACGGTGGCACGCGCATTCAATCCCAATGAGCCCTCACCGCCGATGACGTATATCTTTCCGTTCACCACCCCGGTGGCGAAGAGGATTCTACTGGGTGTTGGCATGTCCGCCTTCGTTGCCCAGGTGTTGGTCGCCGGATCATATGCTTCTACTTTCTGCCGGTCTGCATATATACCGCCGATGACATAGATTTTTCCATTCACGACTTCGGAACGGGGTCCCGATCTTGCCGTGGGCATATCGGCCTTCCGTGTCCAGGTGTCTGCTCTTGCATTCCTGGTACCGGTGAGCACAATTGTGGCCACGAATCCAACCAAGACAAATGTGATTTTAGTTTTCTTGTTTTTATTTATTGTCTTCATTTTTCTTACTCCTTAGAATCAGGCATTCCTTTCGGTTGTTGCTATGGGTTTCCAATAAATAGTCAAGAGATGGGCCGCGAATCAGGCCTCACGACCCATCGTGCATCAAGCATCCTATCTTTCAGCTAGAAACAGGGATCTTCTGCGTTATCGACCAAATTGATGTGACCCTGGGCTCGGTTGTTGGTGCCGCAGACCTTGACCTTCGAGCCCGCGTATTTGAGGCCCTGTATGACCGTATTGTCGTGAGTCGTTGGGGTCAGGACTCCAAAACGCATGGACTCGCCGCCCAATTCAATGTCATAGCTGGTATTGAATGCGGCGGCGTTGTTCATCAGCAGGTTGTTAAAGGCTCCGTCAAAAACCAGATAGCCCCAGGCATTGTCAAAGGCATAGTTCTGATAGACCATACACCCGGTGGCGGGCGTTTCTGATACACGGACCTCTCCAGAGATAACGAAGTTCTTTGGGGTACAGAGGAGCAGGCCAATCATATTGCCCTGCATCGTATTGCCGGTAACATCCGCTCGTTCGCTGCCTATCCACATCCCGAAGCGGACGCACGAGACCCAATTGTCCTGAATGCTGATATCACGGCCATTGATGAGCACAATGCCGTCCTTCGTCGTTTGAACCACGTTATCCTTTAGAAGCGCTCTGTCGCCGTGCTCAATCAGGACGCCATTGGTGTGACCCGTGATCTGGTTATCGACAATCTGTACGTCCGAGGCGTTCTCGATCACGATACCCGCATTGGCAGCAGCGACATTGGCATCTGCCGGCGTCTGAATGATCAGGTTCTCGATGCGGGCGCCGTCGGCGCCTCGGATGTGGAGAGCCGCCTTCACGACGTCGTCAGGCGCTGAGTTGGCACTCTCCAGAACGGCGCCATCCTCGCCGACAATTGAAACGGGGATCTCGACCATGACCGTGCCGGAAATCTTGTGCAGACCGGCTGCCAGGACCACTTCACCACCGGGGCCTGCTTCTGCAATGGCTGCTGCCAATGCATCGACGGATCCCGCAGGGACGACAACGGCTAGCGCCTGGGCACTAAAGACAGATAGGGTGCACAACATGATCATTATGAGGTTTTTGTGAGTTGTGTAATTCATTTCATTTTCCTTTCGATAGAATGCCGCACATGGCGGCTCTGGGGTACGGTTTGTTTGTGCTGTTAATCCATGATGGGTTATTGGTGTAACTCATTCACCAAAACGGTGGATTTGAGATTGTACTTTTCATAATTCGATTCTCCAATGTTGTTCCATTTCTCGGTTTGCAGTATCATAAAATGAGCCTCGACGCGGGCGCGCAAACCACTCGCCTGGGTTGGGCTGGGCCGGTGAGTTTCTTGCATGGTGGTGCGGCACTCGCCGGCTGCTTTTTTGTACTTTTTGATCTGTCTACGGTCTTCAATTAATACTGATATTACTTCCTCTTCGTTACGGTCTTATTCCTGGACCAAAATGGTCCTATTTATCATACTGGCAATACCATATCTTTTTCCGAATTAATCTCCTCATCGCTCCTTGGCCTCCGCCGCGGCGATCTCCTCCCAGGAGGGCACGCGCCATGCCTGCCAGGGCGCGCCGGCAAGGATCACGTCTCCATCGGCGGTCCATCTGGCCGCGTCCAGCCATGAGCCGAGACCGCCCAAGGTCAGCAGTTCTTGCCCTGTGTCGACGTCCCAAAGTTTTACGGCCTCTCGCCCGCCAAATGCGGAAATCAACCGTCGGCCGTCCGGGGAAAAAGCGACGGCGGAGACCGCGTTCAACTGGCCTTGGACGGTGTCGATCAGCTCACCCGTCGCCGAATCAAACAGTCGCACCCGACCTCCACCGGTGGCGCAAGCTACCAGTTTACCATCAGGCGATACTGCCAAGGCCGAGGGAAAATGTCTTTCGGGAAAATGCCGCGGATTCAAGTTGGGGTCAGCCAGATCGTAAAACTGGAATTCGCCACCGTTCAGATTGTCGATCCCAACCACCAGCGTATTGTTCGCCGCAAAAGTGGCCATTGGATGTCCGATTCTTTCGTTGACGGATGCAACGATCTGCCCGGTATCGACGTTCCATGCGCGCAGGGCCTGCTTGTCCGCCGTAATCGCCGCCAGGTGGTTCCCATCTTCACTAAAAAGCAATGTGCTCAGTGCGGAAACATCACTCCGCAGCTCTATTCGACGGCCGGGCGTGTCGAGAGTTGCCAGGTAAACGGATGTCGAGTTAGCATCCACGATCCACGCCAGTAGCCGGCGTGTGAAGTTATAGGCAAGCCCAACCGGACGCGTGCCGGAATCAACGGTGACGGCCCCACGTTGGACGAACCGCGCTCCGCTCCACTCGCTGACAATGATTTTGCCGGCTCCGTTCCAGCGGCAGAGGATGTTCGTGCGAAACCAGGCCAGGACATTGGTGGAGTCCCCGAGTTCCGGCAGCGACACTGGGGGCGCGTCACGTTTGAGATCGCGCCACTCGGGCGGCCGGTCCGGCGGCAGCAACAGCACGCGGGAGCCATCCAGCGGCATGACGCCATGCCAATCGAGGTCTGTCGATAGACGCATGTATCCATCGGTGACTCTCTTCTCATCCACGCGCCACAAAATCAGGTTCCCGTCCTTGCCGGTGCTGGCGATGAGTTGAGCGGTCTCGGAAATCGCGACGCCATGAACCTCGTCGGTGTGGCCGCGCAGCACCTGGGTTTCGCTCCAGGTGCCCGTATCCCAGAAGCGGATGGATTGATCGGTGCCCGCGGAGATCAAACTTCGTCCATCCCTGGTGAATGTCAAGTCACAAACCCAAGCACTGTGTCCGTCGAGTTGCCGCAGACATTTGCCCGTTGCAGCGTCCCAGATGTAGATGGCGGGATCTTCATATCCCGAACCGGAAGCAATCACCCGCCCGTCGGGCGAGACGGCCAGCGCAGTCAGCATAAGGTCCTCTTGCGATTCCGTCTGCCACACTTCTTGACCAGTGTTGACTTGGAGGCACTGTATGCTGTAGCGGTTTGGTTTCGAATCGTATTGACGCGACACATACAGACGCCGGTTGTCGGTCGACAGCCGTGCGTATCCATGCCATCTGTCATCAGAAGACTGGGTGGCGTAATGGCCTTCAATCTTGGCAGAGGAGATATTGACCACCCAGGTGGCCCTCCCGTTTTCCTCATTGGATATGGCGGAGATGACGACCCTCGAACCATCCTGCGAAAACGACAGGCCGTGGACATACCATTCGCCCTGGTCGGGCAATCGTAGCAGGATCGCTTCCCGCCCGGAGTCAAGGTCATACAGGGTGACCAGCTTGAGTTCGGAGGTGGCCGCCAGCAGGTTTCGAACGGGCGAAAAGGCCACCCGACCCTGGTAGGGAAAGAGATCCTCGCGGTCCGCTAGGGCGCGGACCAATCGGCGGCCTGGGACATCCCACAAGTCTACATGGCCGTACTGCCAACCCACGGCCAGACGGCTGCCATCCGGGGAGAAGCTAACGTCCAAGCCTCGCCGCCGCCTGTTGGTGAGCGTGACAAGGGCGCTGCTGCGGGTCAGTTGCCAGAGATAGCGCCACTCCCAGCCGCGCAGGTCCTCATCACCGGGCTGAGGCCGGTTCCGGTTCAGCAACCGTCGCGCCCGGCCGAGATTGTTCTGTTTGATTGACTGCTGGGCGAGACTTATGTCTGCCGCGTAGAGCAAGCGCCGCGATTGCTGCAAGCTCTCAGCGAGCTTCCGCGCCTGGGCGTCGGCACGCTGCCGCTCGGTCTCGGCCAGAACGCGCTGCGTTTTTTCTCCCTCCAGCGCCCTGATCGCCACTTCGCGCAGGTTGCTTTGTTCCCTTTCAGCCCGTGTGGCACGGACCGTCTGCCAGGTACTAAGCGCAATCCCGACCACCAATGTCGCAGCGACCGCCGTCGCGGCGGTGAACACGACCTTGTTTCGACGCCAGGCTTTCTGTAGCTGGTAGATCGCAGTAGGCGGACGGGCAATGACCGGCTCATTGCTCAGATGCCTACCGACATCCAGGGCCAAACCGTTAGCCGTCTCGTACCGACGGGTCCGGTTCTTCTCCAGGCACTTCATCACAATCCAGTCCAGATCGCCACGAAGAAGAGAGATCAACCGGGGTGAGTCCGTTGCATGACGTAACGCGGTCGTGGATTGTTCTTCAATGTCAAGCGTCGCGAATTTGGTACTTGGCGTCGGCGGGTCCTGTTCTCGGATGATCTTGCGCATCCGGTCAACGCCCGACTTCATCAGTTCTTTCTCATCAAACGGCGTTCTGCCGGTAAGGAGCTCGTAGAGCAGCACGCCCAGACTGTAGATGTCGCTGCGGGTGTCGATGTCCAGCCCGCTCATCGCTGCCTGTTCGGGACTCATGTACACAGGGGTGCCGATGATCTGCGCATACCGTGTAAACAGTGTTCTTTCGGTCAGTTTCTGATCCGTGGCCTTTGCAATGCCAAAATCGATGACCTTGGGCACGGCGACATCGTCGTGAAGTGTGACCATGACGTTCGACGGTTTGATATCACGGTGAATGATGCCCTTTTGATGAGCGTGCTGGACGGCGTTACACACCTGGACGAACAAGTCTAAACGTTTCTGGGTGCTGAGCATCTCCGTATCACAGTATTGCGTGATCGGAATGCCTTTGATGAGTTCCATAACAAAATAGGGTCGGCCTGTTTCAGTGGCTCCGGCGTCCAGGACTTTAGCGATATTCGGATGGTCCATCATGGCCAGGGCTTGGCGCTCCACTTCAAATCGGGCGATCACCGACTTGGTATCCATCCCTACTTTGATAATCTTCAAGGCGACCTTCCGGTGGATAGGTTCGGTCTGCTCAGCCATATAAACGACGGCCATGCCGCCTTCGCCGATTTTCTCCAGCAATTTATACCGTCCTATGACTGAACCGGGACATTCGGAGAGAATTGAATCGTTCAAAGTCACATCGGTATTGAGAACAGGGGCATCGAGGAATCCTTCTGCATCTTCATAAGACTCCAGCAAAGATTCCACTTCTGCCCGCAAATCGGTGTCTGTGCCACACTTCTTGTCGAGGTAATCCTTCCGTTGCCGGGGGGTTTTCTTTTTGTACGCTTCTGAAAAGATTAGCTTGATTTCTTCAGTCCTATTGTCCATTGCATTCTCAATTATTTTCAACTGCTCTAAAGTACAATGCGAAAAACAAAGCTAAAAAGGGCAGTGCAAAATTGTGAATTTCAGAAAAATTTTGTCCTCTAAACAAGCTTGCCTTATAAACTACTTCAAATCCGTCTTCCTGTCTTTGCCGACTTGTCTTCTCAGCCATGCACGAGCATAAGCCCAGTGATCGACGGCGGTCCGGCGTGATATTCCCTGGAATCGGGCAACCTGCTCGATAGTAAGACCTGCAAAATAACGAAGTTTAACAAGCTCAGCTACTCCGGGATCTTTTTCCGACAATTTCGTAAGTGCTTCATCCAGAGCAATAAGATCATCAGAAGGCTCCTCAATTGCAAAATCAACGGCATCCAGTGCTATTTGCTGCCAGTCGCCGCCAAGTTTGGAGCTTCTCTTACGCCGTGCTTTCTCAACAAGAATACGACGCATCGCTTCTGCCGCGGCGGCGAAAAAGTGACCTCGCCTTTCCCAATTCTGGATTTCTGAACCAATTAGGCGGATATACGCCTCATGGACCAAAGCAGTAGCCTGAAGAGTCTGACCGGGAGGTTCCTTGGCGAGCTTCTGAGCAGCCAAAAGACGCAACTCATCATAAATAAGTGGAAGAAGCTCCTCCGTAGCTCTGGGATCGCCCTGCTCAATTGCATTCAAGATTCGTGTGACATCAGTCATGGTTCTTCTCGGATCTGAACTTTCCAAGGATAGCATTGTACTGAGAACTAACAAATGACTCAAATATTTTGCTAACTCCTATTGATCTCTACGAAGCCTGGAACAAACCGGAACAGGCCAATCAATGGCGGTCAAAAATGGCACAAATTGAAGATTTTGAAAAGTGACATGTCACCACCTAAATAGCCAGAATTTTTTGATCTACAATACGGCACATTTCCTTGACAAGACCTGACTCCAGAATGTCTCCACAGACCTTGATTTTTCGAAATCGAGTCCCAAAAAATGCTAAATTTTGGGCCGAAGACATAATTTTCAGTATGACCATAGTCTTCAATGGCCTATGCGAAGAAAGGATGCGTGACATCCGAGAATGACGGGAGCCGACAGCTCCACAACCTGCCGGCTCCTTGACTTTGCTTGCTGTGTGATTTGGTGACTACGGACTCACGGCCCCGTTGTAGATACGAACATCATCGACCACGCCAGACCAGTACGAGCCGGGTTCCCTGTCCGCGCTGGTGCCAAGTAACAGCCTGGCGGAGGAATTTGCGAGGCCGTCTTGGGCATACTCGGCCACAAGGAGGGTATCCACATAGAGCCGGGCGTTCGCGCCGTCCCAGGTGAAGGCAATTCGGTGCCAGCTTCCATCCGTAATAACGGCTTCTGGTTCGAGTGAACCGCCATTCTGTCCAGCATTGGATAGCTCGGTCATCAATGCACCTGTAGCGGTATCCGTCATCAACCAGTTGATCCTGCCGGATGAGGCAACCACCTGCCCGGGGCGGCCGCCTTTGACCCAAACCAGCACGCTGAAGGGACCGTCCGCCGGGTTCAGGACAGGGTCGAACGCGATGAAGGTCGTCCCGTTTAACTCCAGCGCACCATCAACAGCCCCGTCTTCCGATCGCCATTGAGGCAATCCGATAATCGTCCCATCGTTTGTGCTGACACTATCGTAGGCAATGTTGCCCGCTTCCTCATCCAGCTTCCAGTGCGCCAATAAAGTCGGATCATTTACCTCCTCGAACAAATGCTCAGCCAAGACCTTCAAATCCTCAACATTGACAACACTATCACCCCAGGGCATTGGGCCAATATCACAGAGTGAATTATTTGTGCCCCAGTAGTCTATCATGGTGCACATGTCCGCGGAGTCCACAATGCCATCGCCGTTAAGGTCAACGATGGGGATGACTGGCGCCTGGTATATATCGCCACCGCCAGATGCGCCTTCTCGGCTGGAGTAGAAGAAGAGGGTAGAGCCATCAGCCGAGATGCTCGGTGTCTGATCATAGGTGGCCGAACTGTTGACGGTCGGTCCAAGGTTCACCGGCTCACCCCATGGATCGTTTACGGTTTCCCGCCTCGTGAGCCATAAATCAAATCCCCCTGATCCCCCGGGCCTGTTCGAGCCGAAAAAGAGCAGCCGATTATCGTGCGAGATAGACATGCTCATCTCTCGATAAGAAGAATTGACGTTTGGTCCAAGGTTCACCGGTGATCCCCACGGGTCCTGTAGCGTTTCTCGCCTGGTGACCCACAAGTCATATTGACCATACCCACCGGGTCGGTCGGAGCAAAAGTAAAGTTCAAGCCCATCGGCCGAGATGCTTGGCGTCCAGTCTGCGGATGTACTGTTCACTGTCGGTCCGAGGTTAACCGGCGTGTCCCAAGGGTCATCTTTTGTCTGGCGTGTTGTGAACCACAGATCATCAATACTATACCCGGCAGACCAGTTGCCGGAAAAAAAGAGCGTTAGGCCGTCGACCGAGATGCTCGGTAACTGTTCCCACTTTGAGTTGTTCACTGGTGACCCAAGATTCACCGCATCTCCCCAGGGGTCACTTGTCGTTGCTCGCGTCGTCACGTAGATATCCTCCGGGCCATACGCGCCGGCTCGGCGGGAGCCAAAATAGAGCGACAACCCGTCGGCTGAGATGCTCGGTCCCCACTCTACATACGCACTGTTGACAGTGGGCCCGAGATTCGTTGCAGTCCCGAAGGTAAAATCTGCATTCGCAACCTCCACAGCCATGCTAATAGTGTTTTTTAGCAACTATTCTACCATGGAGCCGGCATTATTAATTTAATTGATTTTAATTTTTAATACCAAAATAAAACGGCAACTTAACGCGTCCCGTTGAAAAATCGCGGAAAAATTCGTATAATCGATCCAATGGCTTTGGTTTCAAGGAGTAAGCAAAAGGTGAATCCTGACATCGATCATGCAACCCGACAACTAGTCACCTTGGCCAAGAAGGGAGATCAGTCCGCTGTCGATCAGCTCTGCCGGGTCTACGGTGAAAAAATTCGGCGCATTATCCGGCTTCGCATCAACCGGAAACTCCGGCCGAAAATCGACTCGGTCGATGTCGTTCAGGAGGCGCTCGTTCAGGCCCTGGCTGGCTTGGAAAATTTTACGTATAAGGATGAAGGAGACTTTCTAAGGTGGCTCTCTAAGATCGCGGAAAACAAACTCCGCGATATTTTGGATAAATTCCACGCCGGCAAGCGTGATATCCGTAGAGAAATTCCGTTTAGAAAGATAGAGGCGAACACCGAAGGGGTTTCTTTCGGTATCGACGGCCCTTTGCAGACAACGACGCCAAGCGTCCTGTTGTCCAGAAAGGAGCAGTTCGACAGGCTTGAAAGAGCGATCGATCGTCTGAAGACTGAGTATCGAGACGTTATTTCCCTGAGCCGGATTGAGAGGCTTTCACACGAAGAAATCGCTTTGAGAATGGGCAAGAGTAAAGGGGCCGTGGCCATGTTGCTATCTCGCGCTTTGGTGGCGCTGACGGCCGCTTATGAGAACGACTAATGCCTGCACGCAAGAACGACAATAGAGACGACCTCCTCGATGAGGTATTGACACAATTCGTCAATGCGTATGAACGAGGCGAGCAGCCCGACGTCGAAGAATTCATTAAACGCTATCCCCAGTACGAAGTGCATATCCGGCGACGTGTCGGCGGATTACGTGAGATCGATGCGTTGTTCGATTCTCTTGTCCAGGCCGACGAAAACGACTATGTCGATACCTCTGTGGAACACAATCTGGTCGGTCAGAAAATCGAGGGCTTTGAAATCGTGGAGATGATCGGCCGGGGAGGCATGGGCGTTGTTTACTTAGGTCGAGATACGCGGCTTAAACGCTCAGTGGCTATTAAGAGTATGCCACCTCAATAGAAGAAGGACTCTGCGGTGCGAACACGTTTCAGACGGGAAGCCGAGCTATTGGCTTCGCTGAATCACCCGAACATCGCCGTGATCCACGATATCATTGAGCCGGACGACCGTTCCGGCTATCTGGTCCTCGAATATGTACCGGGCGAGACACTCGCAGAGCGTATGAAACGCGGATCCC
This sequence comes from Sedimentisphaerales bacterium, assembly GCA_037381725.1. Lineage (GTDB taxonomy): Bacteria > Planctomycetota > Phycisphaerae > Sedimentisphaerales > Anaerobacaceae > JAFGTG01. Next base: position 5,719 of record JARRQQ010000045.1, on the reverse strand, counting down.
TTACGATGAATGAGGTCTTGTCAATCAGCCAACAAATTGCGGAAGCCATCTCGGTTGCGCATAGAAAGGGGATCGTCCATCGGGACCTTAAGCCGGGCAATATCAAAATCACACTCGAGGACCAGGTCAAGGTGCTGGACTTCGGCCTAGCCAAGTCCTTCGTGAAAAAACAAGCAAGGAGTGAAATCACCCAAACGCAGCATGGCCGTGTGATCGGAACGCCGGCATATATGAGCCCGGAACAGGCACGCGGCAATGAGACCGATCATCGCACGGACGTCTGGTCATTCGGATGCATTATGTACCAAATGCTGACGGCTCATCTTCCATTCGAGGGCGAGACAGCCACAGACACCCTGGCACGAATCATCGAACGCGAACCCGATTGGGAAAGGCTTCCGAAGAACACGCCAACTGAAATTCGTACTCTCCTTCGTTATTGTTTGGAGAAAGATCCAAACCAACGACTTGAAAACATTGCAAATGCCGGCATCGAAATCGGCAATATGCTAACCAAACCAGTAACTTCATTGGTGGAGACTATCCCTAAGAGGTCACGAAGAACAACAATGGTGATGGCTACGATTGGCGTAATTGTCTTGATCGGCGCTGCGATGTGGTTTGGTCTGAATAAGGTTACTGAATCCTCCACAAAAGTGCCACGACTGGTAGTTCTGCCATTTGAAAACCTTGGCCGCACCGAGGACGCGTATTTCGCTGATGCCATAACAGACGAGATCAGAACTCGTTTGATAAGCCTGCATGAATTGGATGTGATCTCACGTTACAGCGCAATGCAATACAAGAATGGGGATAAGAACGTCCGGCAGATAGGTTCGGAGTTGCGTGTCGACCATATTCTGGCGGGAACCATCCGGCGCAAGCAGCAATCAAATCCAAACAGATTGGTGAGAATGACACTCCAACTCGTCAAGACGTCCGACGATACTATCGTCTGGTCTAAGACTTATGACATTGACTTGCCTAAAATCTTCCAGGCCCAATCTGACGTGGGATTTGGAGACGGCCATAGGAAGGTATGAGAGGGCAGTGAACCTGGACGAAAAGTTCGCGCTGGCCTGGGCCAAACTTTCACAGGCCTATGCCGCGATGTATTGGTTTCATGGTTTCAACAATGAGCATCTTGCTGTGGCAGAGGCGTCTGCGCGTAAAGCACTGGACCTCGAACCTGATTTACCGGAAGCACACTGGGCTCTGGGCTATTGCCTTTATTGGGGCCATTACTCCTATAACCTTGCCCTGAAGGAATTCGAAATCGCCCTGAGCAGTCAACCAAGTAATACCCAAATCATTGCCGCTATCGGGTACGTTCAAAGACAACAGGGGAACTTCCCGCAGGCATTGAAAAACATCCGGAGGGCGTATGACCTTGATCCTCTCTCCCATGAATTTGCCACGGAGCTAGGGCTTACTTACCTATTAATGCGGGAATACCAAAATGCAAACGATTATTGTGATCGAGCCATTGACCTTGCGCCGGATCAGCCCAAGGCCTACGAATGGAAGGCGTGCATTTGTCTTCGCTGGCAAGGCGACATGAGGGGGGCGCGAAAGATCTTGGAAGAAGCACTACAGAAAATCAAATTGAAGGATAATACTGGCGACATCGCCTATAGGCTTGTTAATATCGACATATACGAGAAGAAATATCAAGATGTCCTGGACCGGCTCGCCTCAGAATCAAACGGCGTCGAAAACATGAGCCTGTTGGATGTTCTGCGATACGCACTGGTCTGTCGGTATATGGGCAAGACGGAAGTGGCAGAGAAGTGTTTTACGCGTGCTCGAAGCGCGTTGAAAGCTCAAGTGATCGAAAAGCCAGAGGAGGCTTATTTACACAGTTTTCTTGGTATCGCCTGTGCGGGCCTGGGTCTCACGGAAGAGGCGCTGAAAGAAGGGCAGCGAGGCATAGATCTGCTTCCTATGGCCACGGAACGTCGGCGCGGAATATATCGGCTCGAGGACTTTGCTCGCATCAACGTGATGGTCGGAAGGTATGACGAGGCAGTCGATCAGATCAAGCGTTTGCTGGCCGTTCCTGGAAGACTATCGATCCCTCTACTGAGACTAGACCCGGCCTGGGATGACTTGCGCAACAATCACCGTTTCAAAAAACTCTTGGAGTCAGACAAATAGCCAACACTTGGAATGAGAATTTGATTCCTTCTTTGACACTCCTGAACAACTATTTGAACTTTAAGATTCGTACTCTAAATACGACAATCTCTGTAGAATATATGATAATTCCAGGAGCGGACGGTTCTTGATGCTAAGGTAGTGTTCCGACATCGTACTTCAGTTGATCTATGTGCACAGGTGGTTCGAGGAAATAAGACGGCTCGCACCGCCACGGAAAGAGTAGCGTTATCACTCCTCACACACGTAAGAGTTGTTGAACAACCTCATCGCCCTCTACGAAGCCTGGAACAAACCACAAAAAGCCAAAGAGTGACGAACAAGACTGCCGCAATCTGACTCGCGAACGGAACAATGATCGGTTCCGCCTCAGAAACCAGCAGACCTTGACTACTTTGTACACTAACAATATCATGACAGAGTGAATCGTCGGGATCGGTACCAAGTAATTAGCCATAGGGGCTTCGAGCATGGAATCCATTATTGTTACGTCAGGCAAACATAAAGGGGAATATTTGCCGCTCGGTCAGCGGACTAGTGTGATTGGCCGAGATGAGGCCCTTTCGTTGCGGGTGTTAGATGCATTGGTTTCGCGAAAGCACCTTCGGATATGGTTCGACAAAGCTGCAAGCAAATATTATGCAGATGATATGCAGAGCACACATGGAGTTTTCGTCAATGAGCATAAAATCACAAATAGCACAGTGCTGAACGATGGTGACGAGATTCTGATTGGAAAAACAACATTGTTGTATACAGACGAGCACCTTGATAGCCGTGAGAGCGCCTTGGCCCATTACAAAAAGCGAGGGGAGCGGACATATCGAACTCGGGGTGACTCCTACATATCTCCCCCTTAGAATAGAAGGAGTCATACAATGGCACAAAAGGAAATTACCAAAGGCTTATGGTTGAAGAGCGAGGTTGCTTCACTCAGAAGACTCTTCCCAGGTAATCCTACAGCCCAAGTAGCTGCAAGTTGGGGCGATCAACCGATACGGTGAAGAAGAAAGCATCCAGGATGGGACTTAAGAAATCCAAGAAGTACTTGGAGCCTCTTGGCCCCTAATAGTCACAAGAAGATCGAGGAGTGCTGAGTAAAAACTGGTAGAAATGGAATATTTTGAGAACACGAAGAACTATGTCGACCAAGCAGCAGGGTACATTACTAGAATATTGATGTTTTTCGAAGAAAATCGTGTTTTCGGTGTCTAAATGGGAAATCTTAGCTTTAATCAAAACACGCACTCATTTATGTTGCTGATTTCATACCATATTTCGCATCACGGGAACGAACCATCGCAACACGACAATGAAAGGGAAACCGATGAAAATAACACTTGCTCAATTATGCGTAGAGCGCAATATTTCTCAGAACAAAAAGAAAATACTCTCTGCTATAGACTCAATCTGCTATAGACTCATACGGAACTTGCGATTTGATAGAGTTACCTGAGTGCGACCTGACCGGTTCTTTCACCGGAGACAAGAGATATTTCCAGGATACTGAGCCTGAAGCTGTGAACGTTGCGATAAAAGAAATTAACCAGGCAATCCGGCACGTAGAATGCACGTGCATATATGGTAGTGCTACCTTCGAGAATGGCGCCTGGTACAATACAGCCATCATTGAGGGCGCTTCCGGCGAGTCGTATCATTATCATAAAATCAAATTGCATCCGCTGGAGCAAAGGCATTTTGATGTGGGAGACGTTCTTGCGCCATACCTGGTCGCCGGTATTCCCGTCGGGATTCAGATATGCCGCGAAATCATATATTCGGAACCGTGGGCACAATTGAAAGGAGCCGGTGCGCAGCTTCTGGTTCACGTCAACAATGCCATACAGCCGCACGACCAAATCTGGAAACATTTGTGCATTACGCGGGCGCTTGAGAATTCAGTCTTCGTATGCAGCGTTAACAACGCGGCATCCCCACAGCAATTGGCTTCCTACCTCGTTTCCCCGTCGGGCGCAGTGCTAGTAGAATCTGAGCTTCAAAAAGAACAGGTGCTTACCTGTGAAATCGACTTGGGTGAAGTAATACTGGATTTGGACAAGCGAACGGATTATTGATTACGTGACCGATACCAAGCCTAGAACAAGCCAGAAAAAGCCCCAAGGGTAACGAGCAGAATTGGTACAAATTGAAGATATTAGAGAATGCAATGTCACCAGGAAAACAGCCCTGTTTTTTAGCATGTAAAACGTCAATGTTCCTTGATATGGTCTGGTCGGGTAGGCAGGAGACTTCTGGAACTTAGGAAGAAGTTGGTGTTCTCAGTTTTCCATCTGCTTTCGCGATGGTGCCACAATATCTCTTCCATATACCAGCAGCACTCCTGCCCCTCTCGGAACCGGACTTGTGGACCTCCCACATCCGGCTCTTCAGCAAAACTCGCCCATTGGACGATAGTGTGTAAGCACACCATCCATGCCGCTCGCTCGGTCCCTGCCAAGAATACTGTAGCATTTCTTTCGAGCCCGTTGAGATAGGAGGGCAATATTGCCAGCGTGATGTTATCAGTTTCATGAGAGTCTTCTTGGAGGAAACCCGTGCAATCCAGCAGGGGGCTTTTCGGCGTGGGGCCAACATCGGCGTGATGTCGGTCGGGCATCCCGATATTCTCAACTTCATCCATGCCAGGAGCAATCCCACTGCGTTCACAAACTTCAATCCCTCAGTCAAGGTCCCCGATGCCTTCATGCAACAGTTGGAGGATGCCCCAAATGCTCTCCATATTGTAATCAGTCCCCGGACAAAGAAGAGATATGTCATGCCTCGGTCCATTCGTATCGGTTCCTATACCCAGGACGATCTGCTTCCGGAAAGACGGGCAGCCGCTTCTGCCCTACGAAGCCTGTAGCCTGGGCTCGATCGCGATTCATAAGTTCGTTGCTGAAGATAGACGTGATTTGGACTGGGATTCGTTGGCCAAAACGATTCATCTGGCCGTCAGGTTCCTCGACAATGTGATCGACGCCAACCACTATCCTATCCCTCAGATTGAGAAGACAAGGCTTGGCAACCACAAGGTGGGCCTGGGGATTATGGGCTTTGCAGACGCCCTGATTCTTCTTGGAATTCGATACGGCAGTGAAAAGGCTGCTGAATTCGCAGAGAAACTTGTGTTTTTCATCCAGGAACATGCCCATCAGGCGAGTGAAGAACTCGCAAAAGAACGAGGTTGCTTCCCTAATTGGAAGGGAAGTATCTGGGACACCGAGCACCACAGGCCTATGAGAAACACTTCCTGCACGACCATCGCACCGACAAGCTCGATCAGCATTATTGCGGAGTGCAGCAGCGGTATAGAACCTGTTTTCGCCTTTGCCACCAAACGCCGAATCCTGGACGGCCAGGAATTCATTCAGCTCCATCCTCTTCTTGAAGAACTCGGGACCGAAGGCCAATTGGCTAACGGACAGAGTGCGGGACCAACTCGCTCGGGGCATCCCTCCGCGCAAGATCCCGGAGATCCCGAAGAAACTGGCCCAAGTACTCATTACAGCACACGATCTCGCACCAGTGTGGCACATCAGAATCCAGGCGGCCTTCCAGA
>JARRQQ010000044.1:0-21001 GCA_037381725.1 Sedimentisphaerales bacterium | reverse complement strand
GTTTTGGGGAGAAATCTACTGCGGCAAGGACGGGCTTGCGGCGCTATTGTTTCGAGATCTCGAAGATGACGGTGCCGCCGTTGGTGCAGTCGAAGGGGTCCGGGCATTGGACGTACGCCTTGGACTCGTCTTGCTTGCCGTCGAGGCCCCATCGGGCGGGATCTGAAACACGCAGCGCGTTGTAGTAGGGCATCAGAGCGGCCAGGCCATGCATGCAGACTGGAACGTCGCTGATAAGCTGATAACCCGCCTTGAGGGTGAAGGAATCCCCGACCTTATATGTCGGGCAGTGGCCCCTGATCTCTTTGATTGTCACAACAATATCCATATTCAGCAGTCTCCATACATGAGAATCCACCTAGTTATACCACGCTGTAGCCCGGCGTGCAACAAAATGTCCGACATTCGCAGAACGGATCAGGTTATCAGGGAGTGGATACCAGGATATCGGATGGGGCCCGGCAGCCGGCGAAACGTGTTGGAGGATTCCCAGTGTCCCGAGTTTCAGATAACCTCCACCCTGGTAACCCGATACCCTGATCTCCGCCTCCGGCCGAGCTACTCCTGGACCTGCTGGTCCCGGTACTGGACGTAGGCCTCACGCATCGCGACATACGGCTCGAAGGCTTCGGCCTTGAACTCCTCGTAGCGTCCGATCTCGAACGACCCTGAGTTCATAACCCTGGCGGCGGACAGGCCGATCGACAGCTCGTCAGGCTCGACGTAACGCAGTGGATTGAGAAACTGATCGCCCAGCACGCCGAGCGAGTCTCTTACGGTGGAAGGTCCGAACAGGGGCCAGACGATATAGAAGCCGTTACCGAACCCGTAGACGCCCAGGGTCTGGCCCAAGTCCTCGTTGACGGGCTTTATCCGGTATTTGTCCAGCGCAGGATCGCCGAATCCGAGAATACCGAGGGTCGTGTTGATCACAAATCGCCGCCATTCCGTGCCGGCCGCTTCGTTCTTTCCCTGGAGCAGGCAATTGATGAAGCGGGCGGGCATCGAGACGTTGTGGAAAAAGTTGCGGATTCCCAGGCGGCCCGGCTCCGGCATCGTGTTCTTGTACGCCCGGAGCAGCGGTTTGGCCACCCAGAAATACAACCTGTCGTTCACGGTGAACATGACCCGATTCACCGGCTCCAGCGGGTCTGCGATCTCCACTTTTTCTTTTTCCAGGTTCTCTTCCAGCAATCCGAATTCGTCTTCGGCTCCCTCCGATTCGTCCGCCGGGGCGGCGTTGCCGGTCGAATCCGTCTTGTCCGGCGCATCCGCAGAAGCTTTTGTCGCCACGCGAGGGTCCTTCGACCCGGCGCATCCGCCGGCACCGAGGACTGTGTATGCACCGAGCAAAACGCAGAGAATGGAGAAGACAATGGATGTTGGACGACCCACCCGCCGTTCCTCGTCTCTCGTCTGGCGTCTCTCGTCACTCGTATCGCGTCTTTGCTGTCGTCTCATCGAGGCTTCCTCAGGCTTCCTTGCCAAATGGCCTTGTGAGCAGCAACAGTTCCGGCATCAGGGTCAGGGCGGCCAGCAGCGCCACCGTCATGGCCAGTCCGGTCAGTAGGCCGAAGTATACCGTCGGTTTGAAGTTCGACATCGCCAGGATGGAAAAGCCGATGATAATCGTGACGGCAATTCCCAAACCGATGGCCGCGATGGTAATCGTCATCATGTCCAGCGGCATGCCTAGCCAACCCATAATGCCAAGCACTAGCAGAATAGGCAAGACATTCGAGAACATGGCAATCAGCGCTATTCTCATTGAGCCGAACAAGACCAGAAACATCGCCGTCAGGGCCGCCGCGGTAAAGCCCAGCGTCAGTATCTGGGAGCCGAACAGCTTTTGCAGCATATTATTGTAGAGAACCAACATGCCGGCCAGGTGAATGTGGTCTTTGCCGAAGCCTCCCGGCGCGCCTGGGCCGGTCAGATCGTCTTTGACCGTCTCGAGCAACATGTTCCGGCGCAAGGTCTTATCCGAGTCTATCACGCGCACCCAGAAGCGGACCTCATTGTGCCCGACCGAGACGAACGGATTGACCAGCAACTTCTTCAATCTCAGCGGCGTCTGGTTGAATAACAGCGCTAACTCCACGCTATCCAAAGGCTTGCCCTTGTTGAGCTTCTCCGCGATGCTCAGAAGGGTGGCCAGCGAGAGCACCTTGCCGGTTTGCGGCAGGCTCTCGAGATAATGATGCACCGCCTCAATACGTCTCATCTTCTCGGCAGTAAACCAGTACTTCTCGCCCGTGGCGGCCTTGTCAAAATCCGTGAATTCGTCGAATACGTCATTTTCGTCCGCGGCGGATGGGGTGGCCGGCGGGTCGTTGACGGCGCCGAAGTCCGCAATGACGTCGAACGGGGTTGTCCCGCCCAAACGCTGGTCGATCACCTTCATGCCCTGGTAAATCTCGGTCTTTTTGCCAAAGTAGTCGATGAAGCAGTTCTCGACTTGCAGCCGCGAGATGCCCAGCAAACTGAAGATCAAAACCAGGCGGGCTTCCTTGGGAATGGACATCAGCACGGACGGAAACAGCAAGAAGGTCACGATCAGAGAGACAATCAGCCCGGCGATCATCATCCATCCAAAGGAGATCACCGGCAGGATGTTTGAGAGCACGAGGGAGCCGAACCCCGCAATGGTGGTCAGCACCGTATAAACACAGGGTCTTAGTTTTTCCACGACCGTGTCGCGGATCAGAATGCGATTGTCGGCTTGCGGGTTCTGAACGAGCAACTCGCGGTAGCGCACGATCAGGTGAATCGTGATGGCCATCGTGATGATAAGTTGCAGGGAAATGAAGTTGGACGAAATGACCGTCACGTCCCAGCCAAACCATCCGAGCAGACCCATCATACATATCACAGAGACCACGCAGCACAGTAACGGCAGGCCGATCCAGCGGATTCTTCGGAATATGATACCCAGCATGATGACCAAGAACAACAGGACCCCGACGCCGAACACCTTCAAGTCGTTCTTGATGAAGGTAATCATGTCGTCGGCGATCATGCTGACCCCGCCCAGGAACAGCTCGGCGTTGCCGCGATATTCCTTCGCGACGTCTCGAATCGCCACGATCCCCTGATGCCGGCGTTGCCTCGCCTCATCTCTCTCCTTTCGGACTTGTTCCGTCTTGTGCATGAGGCCGGCCTGCTCCGTCGCAGGCTCCGAGGCGGAGGCTTTCTGCTGCTCGATCTTGTCCGGCTGTTCGGCGGCCTCGCCATCCCCGAGGGTAATCAGCAAAGCCGTCGTTTGCCCGTCGTCGCTGAGCAGAAGATCCTTGCAGAACGGGCTGGTGCGAAGCTCCATCGCGGCGCGTTGCGTGTCCACGCCGGGCGAGGTGATCGTGGGCAAGTCGGCGGAAAGCTCTTTAAGCGAGACAGGCGGATTCTCCAGCAGAGGAACATCCAGGATGGTCAATACCGACTGAATGTGTTTGAGGGACTCCAGATCATCTCGAAGCCGAGCCAGGGTGTCCAGCGACTCTTGAGAAAACAGGTCCGCCTTGGGTGTATAAGTCAGGACCAGGAAATCACTCTCGCCGAAACGAGAGCTGATCAGACGCGCATATTGCAGGTCTTTATCATTTTGAAGAACCAGCGTTTCAGCCGAGGCGTCCAGTCTGAATTTTCGGGCTTCGAAACCCAGAAATCCCGCGGCAATCAGTACACAAAGAAGGACCGTCCGGGGATACTGCAAAACGATTCGGTCAAAGAAGAAGAGTGTCAGTGGGGAGTGCTTATCCATACGCGGACCCGGCTGAGTGGAAGGGGTTATTCCGTCGATGGTTTCTCCAGCCGAGCCAGCAAGTCCTCGACGGAGCCTTTGCTGAGAATGTCGTCGAATTGTGACCGGTAGGTCAAGAGGATACTCACACCCTGTATTTCCACGTCGTAGACTTTCCAGCGTTTGTCCGCCTTGCGAAGCTTGTGAACGATTTGAATCTTTTCGTCTTTGGATATCAGCTCCAGTGGTATCTGGATGATGTTCTTCTAGCGTATCGCGGGTTTAAATTCGACTTTCTCATCCGTATAGAGTGCGATCTTCTCTCGATACGAGGCCTTTAGCCGCTTGATGAAAAGCTCGGTGAACTTCTTCTGCTGCGCGCGGGTCAACTCGGGCCAGTGCTCTCTGCCCAGCGCCAGTTTGGCCATCAACGGGAAATCGAAGATCGGGCTGACGATCTTGTCGATCTTCTTTGCTCTCGCGTCCTGATCGATGTCTTTGTTGCGCAGGACCGAAATGACCGCGCGCCACTTGCTCCGTATCAGTTCATTTGGATCTTTTGGGTAGTTTGGGTCGTTTAGGTTGTTTGGGTCGTTGCTCTGGGCATTGAGGCCCTGGCACGCGATCACAAGAATCAGAAAAATGCCTGAAAGCCTTCTCATAATTTGCCCCTTATCTCTTTCACATTCCAACGTCAGAGTGTAATACTACCGTTGGCCCGCCAGGTTCGCAAGTCCAATTGTACGAACACAACCTATTTTCCACAAGTCCAGTCTGAAAATGCTTGCAAACCGAGATTCTCTGTGGCATAATTGTGACTCAGGAAGATGCATAAGTCCGACGATCCTCACTGAGGCAATGAAAGCCTGACGGATAGGAGGTGGACGGATATGAGAAAGAGTATCGCGATTGTCAATTGTGCGACGCTTGCATCGGTCACTATCGTTCTTCTGTGCGTGCAGACCAGCCGGGCAGGCCGGAGCACCCCCCAGGTCAAAGGTCAAGCTGCGCGGGAAACGTCGAAGGCGGCTCCCGCGTCGTCGCGCCCGGTTAGGCCAGGGCCTTCATCTTTCAGACCTGATATGCCCTTCGCCGAGGCCATAGATATCCTCCGTCATTCGACGAAGCCCCCGTTGAATATCGCCGTGCTTTGGAAAGACCTGGAGGAGAATGCGGATATCTATCGGGATACGACCATCGGCATCGACGGTCTATCGGGTATTTCCCTGCGCATGCACTTGAAGCTCCTGCTCATGGGCGTCTCGGCGGGCAGCCCGGCGGAGTTAGGATACACTGTCGACGGCGGCGTGATCGTCATTGCAACCAAGGAGTCGCTGCCTATCAAGATGAAGACCCGCATCTACTATGTTGCGGATCTGACCGCTCCTCCGGCCAACTACTTCTTCTTCCCGGCGCCTGGAATGCCCATCGGCCTTCCTATGGGTGGATTAGGAGGGCTCGGACTTGGCGGCGGCTATGGAATGGGTTACCCGGGAGGCGCTTCCGGGATGTATCCGGGCGGCTCCTACGGATACGGAGGCGGCCTGACGGGTCTGCTGCAGAACCGGTTCGGAACCACTGGCGGGTCATACGGGTATAGCCGCTCGTCGCGGACGCGTTAAAATACCAGTTGCACCTCTCGTGCTGAATCGCTGCCAACATCGAGCACCAGCTTACCGCACATCGTATCGCAAGAACGATACGAATGCGCCTGCGAACAGACCTAGGTTGATCAAAATCAACAGCCCGATGTCCCAGACCGCTAGTCTCAGCGATTGCCCCAACGTCATGGGGTGCTCCTGAAACTTGGGAATGCTGTCGAAGTCAACCGGATCGTGGGAGATAGTCCGCCATGAACGTGCCATGTTACTCGTTGGACCGATGAGGTGAAGGCTCTGGGGGTCCTCCGTATCCCGGCTGCGGACGAATTCCTTCAAATCCATTCCGTACCGCTTAACCTGTTTGTACAAGTCGGCGCAGCGCATGATTCCGGTCCCCGCGACCGCTTCACAGGCCCGTTGATAGATCACCGCCGGCGAGAGGCACGCGAAATTACGGCGGGCAATCGCCTGTCCTAACCACTTGGTATGATACTCCTGTTGAAGCTGATTCGTCGCATCCATGACCGCCGCCTGGAGTCGCGCCCGGGCGGGCGGGTTGTTTATCGGGTTGCTGAGATCGTTGGACATGCTGCCGGCGTTCTTTCCGTATCGCTCGGAATTGTCCCAGATTTCTTCGCGTGCTTCATTGATCTGCCTTTGCAACTCCTGCTCCGTAGGCTCTTCAACGCTCACGTCAAAGACGATCCTGGCGAAGCTCGGCAACAAGATGACGGCTACGACCCACGCCAGCAAAAGAATCGCCATAGAATTGGCCGAATGGCCCGTCCTGCTTGAGACGAACATGCCCAATAACACAAAAATGGACAGATAGAGCAACGACACGAAAGCTACGACCAGGATTTTGACCCACCCGCTACCGCCGATGACGACGTCTTTGGAAGGGATGAGGATAATCACGCTTACGAGCATTCCCAAAATCATGGGTATGGCCAGTGTAATCATCGTGCCAGCGTACTTGCCGAGAAGCACTTCGTGCCTGGGAATCGTGTTGGCTAACGTCAGCCGCAGCGTGCCAGCTTCTCTCTCTCCGCAAATGCTGTCATACGTAAAGACCAGGGCCGCGAAACTCAGGATCAGCGATACGATCAGGCCCCAGTCCACACTGCTGAACTGTGGCAGCGCAAAGTTCGCCTGACCTTTCGTTTTGGGCAGGTCCGCGGTGAAGGCATTGACCTGGAAGAAGTTGGGCAGTGCCTTTTCTTCTCCTTCGGCGCACATCACCAGCGGCTGGGGCTTGCGGTAGATTCCTTGCTTGTAGAATGCCACCTTGTACAGTTCGCTGGATTCTTCGCGCACGGCTGAGAGGTTCTCGTTTGTCTTCTTCCAGTAGTCTTTCGATTGCTCCTGATAATTGATTACGAAGACGTAGCCGCAGATCACGAACAGAGAAATGGCCAGAAGTACCGAAAGTCCAAAACGCAGACTCAGCAGATTTTCGAGGACTTCCTTATAGATGATTTGGCGAATCATGCTTGTTCTCCAGATAAGGCCGGTACTTCGAACGACAAAGTCTCCTCCGGCTTGTCACCTTACGTCATACCTTGCAAAAGCAGCGAAACACAGGCCGAACAGGAACACGTTCATGAGGAACAAGGTAGCCAGGTCCGGTATGGCCTTGCCCAGACCCCCCGCGGAATTCGACCGCGCCTTGAACCAGGGAAAATCCTGCAAGTCCAGGGGCGTAGACTTTGCCGGATTCTCCCGCTCCCATTCCTTGAGCGCGTGCTCCGCTTTGGCCTTGGCCTGCTCATCCTTGGCTTCATGTGCCCGCACGTAAAGCTCTGTGTATTCTTTGGATTCCTTCTCGGTACACGTTGCGAAGAAGGATGCCGAGGAAAACCCATCGGTTTTAGAGCGAATGTAGTCGATGACCTGGTTTCGATGTGCCCTGACCTGGTCAATGAAGCGAACGAAACTGGTCATATCCGTCCCGGCCAGGATCGCCATTACGTCCTCATATGTGGAGATAGGGGAAACCAAAGACAGGGTGCGGGCAAGGTTTTTCTGCGCGAAAAAGCTGCGAAGATTGCTCTGCTCGATATCCAGGAACTTGTCTGCGTACTTCAGCTTGATTGGGATGGTCAAGGCATTCAGCTTTTGCTCGGCGTTGAGCCAGTAAATATCTCTTCTTTTAGCATAGTATCCACCGAAAGCGTCTCTACCATCGCTTGTGATAATAGATTTAGAAAAGTACACTTTGACGTTGTTGAACGCGGTTTTAAGCTCATCGTTTAGATCGTCTTTGATGGAAGTTATTCGGCCGTCTCGCTTCTCTTGTGATTCCAATGGGTGGATTTGTGTGGCTAACTGAACGCTGGCGTTGGGGACGACAATGGCAAACAGGATCCAAACGAACAATCCGAGCACCATTGAGATGGCGGAGCGTTTTGCCAGACATGAAAAGAGCAATCCGAATTGATACATGGCGGCAGTGAAAGTCAAAGACGCAACGAACATAAGTCCGATCCGAATCCAATCCGCGCCACTTAAGGCGACCATCGGATAGGACAAGAGAATCACCAGCCCGATGACAAAGGTGATGGTTACGGGAACGCTCAGGGTGATTAGCCCGGCTATGAATTTGCCCAGCACGATCTGATGCCGGGCGATCGGATCTGACAGCATAAGTTTAAGTGTGCCTTGTTCGCGTTCTCCCGATACGACGTCATAGGCGACCAGCAGGGCCAGAATGCTGATGATGATCTTGAAAATGAGGGATTCGTCGAAGACGGCGAGAATCGGCAGATAGGGATTGCCCCCGCGCTCGGTCACGCTCAATTCCGGCACGTTCTCCAGCTCGATTTTCGCCGACCCCGCCAGTTGTTTTTCCAAACCCGCGCTAAAGGCCGACAGTACGGCCGGCGGACGGTAGATGGTATGCCTTATGTTCCTGTAGACGATGGCGCTGCGAAGCTCGGTCTCGTTTTGCGTGACGTTTTGATTGTACAGATCTAATCGCTGCCGGTAGTCCGCCGCTAAGATGGGCATGAAGATGGTCGTCAACAATACGCACGCGACCGCGCCGACGGCGAACTTGAACGTCATCAAATTCAGTAAAAACTCTTTCTTGGCAATCTTCCAGATCATCGTTCGCTCTCCAAAGCCCGGTTCGTCGTGACGCCGTAGCATGGGCATCTTGCCCGTGTGTCGCAGGGTCATCCTGGCCCTGCCTTCACGGGCGGAATGCCTGCGATACTCATGGGCGGGACGCCCATGCTACGCAGTACGATTTATGAGACCGCTTCGGCCGCTTCCATTTCGTGCATGTAAATCTCTTCGAGGTCCGCGTGCTTGAAATCCTGTTTCTTTCGGACGGCTACCAGACGACCTTGTTTCATAATGCCCACACGATCCGCGATCATTTTTGCCCGGAAGATATCGTGCGTGGTCATCAGGATCGCCTTTCCTTGTTCTCGCAGACGGCGGAGCTGATCGAGAAATTCCTGCGCGCTGGTGGGATCGAGTCCGCTGGTCGGCTCGTCCATCAGGATGGCAGGGGGGTCCTTGAGCAGGGCGATGGCGATCCCCAGCTTTTGTCGCATTCCTTTCGAGAAGTGCTTGAGGCGCATCTTCAACGCCTTCTCGGGTAGGCCGACCATGCGCATCACGTCGTCGTAATCCTTCTTGGTCAACCCCTTCTTGCCGGCCAGCTCGGCGAAGAACGCCAGATTCTGCCGGGCCGTGAACATCCCGTAAAGCTGCACGTTCTCGGAGACATAGGAGACGTACTTCTTGGCCTCGAGCGGAAACTTGTTGCAGTCATGGCCGTTGATGCTGGCCATGCCGCTGGTAGGCGGGATGAAATCCAGCAGGATGTTGATCGTGGTCGTCTTGCCGGCCCCGTTCGCGCCGAGCAGACAGAATATCTCGCCCGGCTCAACGCGATAGCTGACGTGATCCAACGCCAGCACGCCATCCTCATACCGCTTCGTCAATTCGTTAATTTCAATCATGTTCATTGTCCTTTCTTAATTAAATTCATTATAAGCAATATCTGTACAGTTTTCCATCATCGCACGTCATATCGATTCATCTTGATCAATCCCACTCCGCAAAATAGGGCTACATAAAGAGCCAATAAAAGAATATCGAATCCCACTCTTTCTAAGGACTGTGCCAGGCGAGGATAACGATAGGACATTACAGGCATTTTGATAAGATCGCGATTAAATCCTTCGGGATAAATAGGCATGATTGATCCTTTGTATTCACGTAAAGTGTACTGATCATAAATCGCTTTTTTAACCTGGTCCTGGAATCGCTGGGCATTGTCATTAAAGTTATCCGGTTCGTGCATGCCTGTTTTACACAGTTCAGATACCGTGCAGATGAAACAGGTGACTGGTGAGAGCCTTGCCAAGCCTAATGCCAGTCGATTCTGTGCTTTCTGCTGGTTCAGATAATCCTGGTCAAGTTGTTTGAGCTTTCTGGCCTTTTGGTTTTGATAGGTTTGCGTGAGTGGAATAATCCGTTGGTCATACAACTCCATGGCCTTTTTTCCCTCTTCTGTCTGCGGAGGTAAACTGAGTAAATCTTTATTCGGCGCACCACACTCAGCAAAACACGCTTCCTTAAGGGCTTCGCGTGCTTTTGCAAAGGCATCATCCTGATCCTCTGCCAGCATGGTTCTTTTAATTCGAAACGTCGTACTGCTGTCAATGGGATACAGCGCCCTGGCAATTCTGGGGCTCAATTTGGGGATCGCCAGGATCATCACGGTCCAGACTAAAAACACGACCACCATGGAATTAATCGAATAATGTGTCCATGTTGATACGCAGATACCCAGGCACATCAGGCAGAGTACAAACAAAAGGGATACGCATACAATGACGCCAATCGTCGGCATCATCTCCACCGAGAAAACTGAGATCAAGGGTGAGTGATTCATAATGACCAATCCCAGTGCGATGGAGAGCAGTAGGGGTACGATGAAGGCGAGGTAACGTCCAATCACCTTACTCAATAGCAAGACCGATCGTGGGATAGAATTGGAAGTTACCAGAGAAAGTGACCCGCTTTCTTTTTCCATAGAAATGCAGCCAAAGGTAAAGGTTAGAGCAGCCAGTGAGACCACGTAGATTAGACAATAGGTGTAGTCCACTTTGCCTAAAAGCAGGGCGTGAGGGTTATCGGTAGCGGTCTCCTTGATCGATCGGTACAATCCGAATCGGGATGTGACGACCTCGTCGGGAATCAGTGGACTCACGCCCCCGCAGAAAATACTCAAAGGGGCAGGGGGCCTGAATCCATGTACTTCTACGTTAAACCCTACGTCCTTTTCGTGTCGACTACGATAGTCCTGACGTTCGCTCAGGTAGCTTTCCCTGCGACTTTCATAGTCCTTCGTGCTAACGTAAAGCGCCAAGGGGATGATGAGCAAACACAGCAAGGTGAGCACAACAGAGCTGGTTTCCAGAAAGGTCTGTTTGATTTCTTTTATAATTAATGTATGCCACATCAATACACTCCTTTATCGTACGTCATATTTGAGAAATCGGAAAAATGCCAGGCTATAGAACAACACAGAATAAAAAACCAACAGCAACACATCCCATAGTCGTCTGCTCATAATGGTTTTTAGATTGGGTCGTGCGTATTGCATGTCCGGAAAGGTGGGTACATGAGAGGGATGAAATCCTTTCTCCCAGTAGGACCTTCTTCCAGCTATGATAATATTGTTATAGAGCAATTGGCTGATCTGCTCTTGATAGCGTTTGGCATTGTCCATATAGTTCCTGGGTTCGTTTATGCCTGTGCCCGCCAGGTCGGCGATGGTGTAGATATAACATGACAGGCATGAAAGCCGCGACAACACCATGGTTAATGTGTGTGTGGCCTGTAGCTGATTTTGATACTGCGCCTCAATTTTTTCAAGCTCTATAGGTATTCGATGGCGATACTGTCTCCAAAGTTGTTCCGAATGATCATTAGCCTTATCCTTCAGTGCCTGGAAGGCTTCTGGTGTTATTTTACGTTGTCCTAGAATCACCAGGCCATCATTGCTCCTTCTATCTTGTTCTTCTGGCCTGATACCATATAGAGAAACAGTTTCTTTTTCCCTTCGGTCATAAAATTCGGCCATTAGATCTTCCGTAAGGGCAGATTTTCGCATACTGATGACGCGTCTGCACTCCGGTCGATGTATGATGTTGGCGATCATGGGGGTCACCTTGGGAATACCCAAAACCAGAAGGACCCAGCTTGTGAGCAACAGGGTGATGGATTGTATTGATCCGGTGGCGAAGGTCGATAGGCACACACCCAAAATAGTCATACAGATGATGAGTAGCAAAGAAATCCCCAGTATCATGGCAATGGAATACGCCAGTTGGGGAGTGTTCAGATCAATCTGTGGAGAGGCAATCAACACCAACAAGGCAATACAAACGGCCACCAGGAATGGGATGATTAAAACAAGTGTCTTGCTTAGCCACTTGCAGAATAACAGGGTACCCCGGGGGACAGAACTTGCTATCAAAAGGCGGAGCGTTCCTCTCTCTCGCTCCCCTGAGATCGTGTTAAAGGTAAAGACCAGGGCCATCAATGACACCACATAGACCATGCAAAACCGAAAGTCTATTTGACCCAGGAGTACGGCCAACGCTCCATCCGTGTTGGGTTCTTTAACGGTTCGGAATACACCGGAGAAATCAGTGACAACCTCATCCGGAAGATAAGGATCTAGCCCCAAAACAAACACACTTAACACCGGTG
Source organism: Sedimentisphaerales bacterium (assembly GCA_037381725.1). Classification (GTDB taxonomy): domain Bacteria; phylum Planctomycetota; class Phycisphaerae; order Sedimentisphaerales; family Anaerobacaceae; genus JAFGTG01. Next base: position 8,926 of record JARRQQ010000044.1, on the reverse strand, counting down.
GGGCTCGGAATCCATGTCCTTCGACATCCTTGCTCCCCCATTTGGGTGTTCCGTGGTGGGCTCTCCATATCTGGGTTTCCTGTTGATAGGCGGATAATCGTTGTTCATAGTCGATCCGGCTGACATACATACTCAGAGGAATGAGTGTTATAAACAAAAGACTCGCTATCACGAAACGCAGATCATATACCGTTTCCATCATCTCCTTTTTGATAAGTGCTTTTAGCATCCGGACATCTCCACACTAATTTAACGCACGTCGTATTTGTTAAAACGCCAAAAGGCGATTGCAAAGAATAAAAGGTTGAATGCAAAAAGTAATAGAATATCGATCCAACCGGATCGCAGAATTTCCGCCATCGTCGTATATTCGTATGTCATATCGGGAATGGAAACTTTGGAGTCGCCAAATCCTTCAACGGTTGTTGTGCTGCTGGCGCTGCTGCCTCCCGGAAGGCGATAGCTCTTTATCACGAAATTGTCATAGATGGCGGCTTTGACTTGCTCCTGGTAACGGTCGGCATTTTTGGTGAAGTTGTCGGGCTCGGCGCGACCCGTTCCAGCCAGGCCCGAAATGAGGTACGTATAGCAGCTCACAGGTGAAATCCTGGAGAGATTCGTCGCCAGCGTGGCCTGGACGTTGCGCTTATTTCTGTAATCCTGCTCCAGCTTCCTGATTGTATCGGCAATACGTTTCTGGCATTCGTTTTCGATAGCCACTGCCTCCTCGTCATATTTACCATAAGCCCTCTTCTCTGCCTCAGTTCGGGGCGATGTTGTGACTCCTCCGCCGGTGACACCAAATTCCTGACGGTATTTTTTAAACATATCACTCTTCTTCTTGTTGAATTCATTCTCGATGTCCTCTCTGGCAATTCTCTGAGCGAGATCGACAACATTTCTGGACTCGACGGGGTAAACGGCTTCTGCAATCATGGGACTCATCTTGGGTATGCCCAGCACCGCCATCACCCAGACCAGAAAAAGCATCATAATGGAGGCCATAGAGCCGCGTGTCAGAGCTGAGATGCATATACCAAGACTAACCATTGCCAGCATGAAGAGGAGTGTAATCAATACGATCACCAGCATGGCGGGCCAGAGTCCAGCCGACGTGAGTGATATATCGGATGATGTGGTTAGGATGATCAGTGCGGCCAGTAAAGCGATCACGAACGGGACGAGCAAAACGACGTAATTGCCTATGATCTTCGCCAGGAGGATCTCGCCCCGGCGGGTCGAGTTTGAGACCATCAAGCGCAGCGTCCCCTTTTCCCGTTCACCTGAAATGCGATTGAACGTAAAGATCAGCGCTGCCAGCGAAACAATGAAACTCACGTTGAAAAGGTAATCCGCTTTTCCGAAGAGAAGGGATTCAGGATTGTCAATGCCCGGCTCTTTAGCCGCCCGAACGAGACCCGATCTAGACGTAATGGCTTTGTCGGGCATGAAACGATCGAGGCCCAGTGCGAATATGCTCAACAGTGATGGCGGTCTGAATCCCTGTGCCTCCACCGAGGGACCTGCATCATCTCCATAATGCTCCCGATACATCTGGTGTTCTCTCTGGTAGTTCGCCAGCCGGCGTTCATAGTCTTTCCTGCTAACGTACATGCCCAGCGGAATCAGAATCAGAAACAATGCTGTTACGATCCAAAATCGCAAGTCCAGTATTGTCTCCGTGATTTCCTTTCTAACGAGTATTCTAAACACTGTGACAGCTCCTCTGTGCAACAAACAGTTTTTATCTTCGACTTAGCTTGACGCCTGTGAAGACGATACCGGTGATCAGCACGACCAGACCCATGACCAGAACAAGCGTGGCCGTGACGTATTCCCCGACGCCAACGTCCGGGCCTGGGCTGAGACGGATTTGTATGGACTTCTTGTCGTCGGGCGCCAACTCTTCGACTTGTTTCGGCGTGATTTCGGCCGTCCAGCCAAGCGGTGGCGACACCTCCGGTATGATATTGAACAGGGTCAGAGTGCCGTCGTTATGCAAATCGGCCTTGATGTCCACGTCCTGCTGCGGCTTGATCTCCTCGAAGAGATTGTTGATCATGATCTCCAGCCGGCCCGCGCCCTTGGGGGTCAGGACCAGATCGACCCGGCCGGCTTTGATCTGGGCGAGCCGCTCAGCGGGTATTTCCTGGTTACTGTTTTGTTGTTTTAACCCATTGACTATCTCCGCCTGCTTGGTCGTCAGGACCCAGGACTGGAAGTTAATCGTCTTGTCAATCATTCCCACGTCGAGCTTCTGCGGGATAGAGATGTGCAGCGCCAGATTGTGCTTGCCGACCAATTCGGTAAAACGCACGCTGGTAATGCGGGCGCCGCTGCTCGAATCGACAAACGAGTAGTTGATCTGCGGCGGCAGATTCGTAACAAGCAAAGAAAAGCTCGCGTCGGAGGTCACGAGCATTTCGAGATCGAGGCGGTAGTTGATGTCCGTGCCGAGCTGTCCCTCCTGAGAGAACTGTGACGCGATCACGGTCGGTATTTCCTGAAGCGATTCCTTTTCAAGGTAAACGTACTCGATGACGTCCTGATTCAGATATTTCAGTTTCACGCCCGCTTCCTGGACGTCGGTCAAGAGAGCAAACGTGAGCTTCTCCTGGGCGCCGTAGCGCAGCATGGGGATGATCTTCTCATAGGGTTTGCCGATGCTCGCATTGTTGCTGACGATCGAGACGATGATGTTCTCTATATCGAGCAGAGCCTGTATTTGGTTGGGGTCTTGCCATTGCGCCTGCACTTCAGAGCCTGCTTTCGCCTGAGTCAGGTTCAGCGCCGATTCGGCCTGCGTTAGATTCGACGAGTTCTTGAGCACCAAATCCAGCATCCTTCGGCCTTCGCTGTCATAGTATTTCTTGGCTTCCATGATTGTGATATGCGTGGCATTGGCGAGGAAACTGAGCTTCGTCCGGTCGAGCTCAATCTGAGCCTGCTTGAGCGCCTGTTGCGCCTGCATGTACGCCGACCACGCCTGATCGAGCTCTTTCTGGGGAATAATGCTCTGCTTGATCAGCCTATCCGCGTCCTTGTACTCACTCTCGAAGCGATCGTTGGCTTCCTGGGCGTTTTCCAGGGCGACCAGGGCTTCTCTGAGGCTCAGCTCGTTTAAGAGTTCCGTACGTGTTCTGGCGCTCTCGGCAGGGTCGGCACTTGACGCCACTGACTCGGGTTGCTGTGCGAGTGCTCCTCCAGTCAGAAGGACAACGCATACCAGTGATAGGCTATATGGGGAGGTTTGGATTTTGTTCATCTGAGGTGTGCTCCTACTTGAAAAAGCGTATGGCCAACCGCAAATCTTCCTGGCGTTCAATCAGTAACTCCTGTTCTGCGAACAAACTGTCCTGAGCGTTGAAGAACAGCCGGCGAAATGTTTCCAATTCGTCGTCGGTGATCTTGCCGATGTCGCGCAGTTGGGTTTTTATCATGAAACGCTGGCTTTCGATATTGACGTTTTGCTGAGCCAGTTCCACCTGGAATTTCTGCTCCGCCAATAAATTGTAGCTTTGACGTACGGTCTGCTCGATACGATCCTTTTGATCCTCAAGGGCTGCCTTGAAGCTGTTGAGCAAAGCTCTTGCCCGGATTTGCCGTCCGGTCCGTGCCCCGCCCTCGGTAATCGGTATGCGCAATTGCAGTCCTGCGTACCATCCGGGATCGGGCCCGCCCAAGGTCACGTCGTCGCCGAATATGCCGAGGCTTTGTGATTGGCTCTCTTTGGTGACGGGGAGCTTTGGCTGGCCGAACACGTCGAAGGCCCATGTGTCGTCATCGTTCAGAAGGTCCGCGCCGACTTTGCCGTTCTCGTCCTGATAGCCCGTGCTCGCACGCAGGTCCGGCAGGTACTCGAAGCGCAACTGGTTCAGCACTCTCTGCTGCTCGGCCACAATGGCATCAGCCAACGCCACCTGAGTGCTTTGTGCAAGCGCAAGGTGGATCATGACGTTCATATCGAATTCGCCGAGTGCAAAAGTATCCATTTTACCCTCGAATTCCACGTGGCCCGCGCCGACCGGCAGGCCGATCAGCCGCAACAACTCGATCTTGCGATTGAACTCCTCGCGTTCTAATGCGTTAATGGCCGATCTTTCGGTAAGCACGTTGAGGTAGGCGGTCAGGACCTCCATCTTGGTGCTCAGGTTGTTCTCCTCCATCCTCTGCTTCTTTATCTCGTGCTGCTTCTCGAATTGCTCGAGCAATTGCTGGCGTTTGGCAATCTGTTGCTCTTTGAGCTTGATGAAGAAGAACGCGTTGCGCACCTTCCAGAATACATTGGCGATGACGTTCTCGTAATTGAACAGTGCGTCACGCTGATCGCGGCGCAGGGTGACGTCCAGAGGATTGTCCTTGCCGTACTCGAAGAGTCGCTGGCTGATCCTGGCGCTGACGCTCGTGGCATCATCAGTGGCGTCGGAGGCCCCGAAATTTCGAAAATGCTCGTACTGGCTGATCATCTCGACGCTGGGCATGAATCGCGAATTGTTGATCAGCTTGCTGCCTCCGACGGCCAGTATCTGCTCGCGCGCCTGCTTGATCTCGTTGCTGTTAGTGAAGGCCGATTGCAGACATTCGTCCAGCGTCAATACGCGGGGGGCTTCCGTCTGTCTTGGCGAAACGGACCGCACCGGCTTTTCTCCCATCGCCCTGAGGTAAGTCAGCGAGTTCGGCTCTGACGGGCTTGTTTTACTTTCCTCTTTCAGACGTTGCTCGATCCGAGACAGTGTAGGACCGAGCTTTTCCGTCGCGAGGACAGAACCCGGCCCAATCTGGAACACCGCCAACACGATAGCGGTCAATAGCCCCCCTCTGTGGATTCGTCTGTCTTTCATGTGTGTTTCCTCAGTGAATGGTCGTTCGTGAACAGCCGTCACAACTAACGGCTACCTCACGTCGTATCGTAAGAATGACACAAAAGACGCCGTAAAGAGACCCAGATTGAACAATATCAGCCATCCGATGTCCCAGATCGCCGATTTCAGTGATCGGCCCAGGGCGAGGTCACGCTCCTGGAATTTCGGTACGGTGGCGAAATCGACCGGGCTGTGGGAGATGGTTGTCCACGCCTCGGCGCTGCTGGACTCAGGAAATATCAAATGCAGGCTGAGCGGGTCTTCAGCGTCCTTGCTGCGAATGTACTCCTTCAACTCGGCCTGATACTCTCTGATCTGTCTCAGGATATTCACGACATGGTTGATTCCCGTGCCGGCCACCGCTTCGGAGGCCCGCTGATAGATGACCGTCGGGGAGATGCACGTCAGATCGCGGCCGCGGAATGCCTGGGCCAGCATCTTATTGTGATACTCCTCACGGACCTGATTCTTGCCGTTCGTCTCGGCGGTCTTGAGACGACCCCTTGCGGGCGGATTGTTCATCGGATTGTTGACGTTGCCGGACCAACTGCCGGCCCTCTCGCCGTATCGGCCGGCGTTGCCCCATACGTCGGCGGAGACCTCGCCCAATTTCCTGTCTAATTCCGTTGGGTTGGGAGCCTTGCCGGAGACCTCGGACATGATCCGCCCACAGCTCGGGATCAGAACCACGACCACAACCCAGATCAACAGGAGTATGACCATGGAGTTGGCGGTATGGGCCGTTCGGCTGGATACAAACATCCCCAGGAAAATGAAGATCGACAAGTACAGGAAAGACATGAGAACGATAGTGAGAATCTTGAGCCAATCGAGCCCATGGATGACGGTTGCGTTGGAGGCGACCACGATAATGAGACTGACCAAAAGCCCGACGAACAAAGGGATACCTATGGAGAGCACGACGCCAAGATATTTTCCCAACAGAAGTTTGTGCCTGGGAATCGTGTTGGACAGCATTTGACGCAGCGTTCCATCTTCCTTTTCGCCGCTCACGGTATCGTAGGTGAAAACCAGCGCCAGAAAGCTGAGGATTGTAGAAACGATGAAAACCCAATCAATACTGCTGAACTGCGAAAGCGTAAAGTTGCCCCGGCCCTTTATTTCCGGCAAATTACTACTGAATACGTCGAACGTAAAGCAATTGGGCAGGGACTTCTCGGAGCCTTCGGCGCAAAGGGCGAGCGGTTTGGGCTTCCTCCAAATGTTTTGTCTGTAGAACGCCAAACGGTAAAGCTGATCCGTTCGTTCGCTTAAGCCTTCCAGGTTTTCATTCGTCTTTTCCCAATACTGGCTGAATTGCTGTCGGTATTTGCCCACGAAGACCAGCCCGCTTACGGCGAACAGGATGATGACCAGCAGCAGCGAAAGGACGAAGCGAAAACTCAGGATGTTTTCCAGAATTTCCTTATACATAATTTGGCGAATCATATCAGGCCTCTCATATCTTGAAGAAAGCGTATTTTTGCCCGCCGCTCAGTGATCCTCCCTTACCTCACGTCGTATCCCAGCAACGCCGCGAAAGCAAGGGCAAAGAACAAAGCGTTCGCGAGAACCAAGAATCCCAGATCGGGAAGAACCCTGCGCAGCGTTCCGGCCATATCGGCCTCGTAAGAGAATCGGGGCAGATCGCTCAGATTCAGAGGCTCAGCGGTATCGCCTTTCGGCCGGGTCGTCATCTCCTCTTTCGTACACGGCGTGAAGAAGATCGACGAAGAGAAATTGTCCGTTCGCGAGCGAATATATTCGATGACGTCTTTTCGATACGTCTTAACGGCGTCCATGAAGTGTCGAAAGTCAGCCATGTCCGTCCCGGCCAGCGCGGACATCACGTTTTCGTACAGGCAGACCGGCGAGGTACGCGAGATATTGTTGGTAAGGCGCGTCTGCTCGAACAGAGTGCGAAGGTAACCATTTTCCAAATCGGCGTACTTATCCGCGTATCTGATTTCTACGGGCACGCCCACGCCATACCTTACAAGAAGATTGTGCATGAGCACATCGTTGCAGGAGCGAATGTAACCGTGACCAAAGCCGCCGACACCGGGAACGTCGGAAGTGGAGCCTGAGCCGGACTGAAAGCTGCGGCCCGAACGCCCCAGCTCGCGGTAGAACTCCGTTTCGGCTTCCTTATGCAATGCGGCGATCTGCTTGTTTGTCTTCTCTTCCGACTCGACGGGTCGAATCTGTGTGGCCAGTTGGGCGCTTCCGTTCGGGATGACCACCGCAAAGATGATCCATACGAACAATCCGAGCATCAGGGATATAGCGGAGCGTCTGGCCAGACATGAAAAGAGCAGGCCGATATTGTAGATCGTTGCGATAAACACCAACGAGGCAAGGAACATCAGGCCGAAGCGGACCAGATCGGAACCGGACAAGTCCACCATGGGAAAGAGTAGAAGGATAAGCAGTCCAAGAGCGAAAGCAATTGTGACGGGCACGACCAGAATCATCAGACCCGCTACGAGCTTGCCTAACAGAACCTCATGGCGTGCCGCCGTACCCGAGAGCATTAGCCGCAAGGTACCTTGTTCCCTCTCACCGGAGATGGCGTCGTACGCGACGAGCAGGGCCAGGACGCTGATAACAATCTTGAGAATCAATGAGACGTCGAAGACCGAAAAGATCGACAGATAATGATTTGCAGCCGCGCCCGTTATCTCGGGAACTTTGTCGTATTTTATCGTCGCGGAGTTACCAAGCTGCTTTTCGAGACCTTCGCAGAAGATGGCTAGCGCAGCCGGCCGGCGATACACGGTCGGTGTGATGTTCTTATAGACCTTGACGTTGCCCAGCTCACGCTGATTGTAGGCAGTGTTCTCGTTGTAGACCTTGAGCCTTTCCTGGTACGCTTTGGCCAGGATGGGCACGAACACCGCCGTCAGGAGCACGCAGAGCGTCGTGCCCACGGCGAACTTGAACGTCATGACGTTCAACAGAAACTCTTTCTTTGCGATTTTCCAAATCATTCGGGCGTTCCCCTATTTTCTTATGCTGGATTTCACGATGAAAAGTACAACGGCTCCAATCACGCCGGCCAGAGCAAGTATCAGTATCAGTGTCGTCGCCGTGTTGCCTGTGCCGCCGGTCCGCTCTGGGATTTGTCCCTGGGCAATGGTCGTAGCCTTGGGCTGGACGGCAGCCATCCGCTGGAGGACGAGTGTCATTGCCTGTTCTCCTTGTGTGAACTGGCCCTCGATGGCCGAGCCGTCTTCGTTCATCGTGCCCTCAAAGCTGCCTTGGTTGGATGGTATTCTGAAGGAGAGCTTGCGTTCTTCAAAGGTGACTTCGGACAAAGGGATGCTCTGCGGGCCCTCATCGGCGGTTCCCGTGACGATAGTTGCGTCAAGAGTCCCGTCGGATTTCTTCCTGATCTCAAGGACTGCTTTCTGGCTGACCTGGCTGGAGACGACTTGCCAATTCCCTTCGATCTCTCCGCTTGGTGAAGGTACCCCGCCCGTGCGTTTCGGTGGGGCTGCGCTCGCGCCGGCAACGATCGCCGTTTGCGCGACGGCCGCCGGGTCTTTGCCCGAAAAGAGTGCGCCGACCCCGTTGGCGTCGATGGCGCCGCCGAAGACACAGACCTCATCGACTTGGCCAACAAAGTACTTGATCAGAGTCTTCTCTTTGTAGTCTGTGATCACTCCGATGGAAGCGTTGCGCTGGGATGTGCCTGAAAGGTCGTACCCGGCGGGCAGGTAGCCTCCCGCGTCCAATGTGCCATCGACGTAGACCCGCAACTGCGCCGCGTTCCTGAGCCCGACAACGTGGTGCCACGCCCCGTCATTCACCGCGGTGCGGCTTATCGCCTGTACCTTGTATACATCATTGTCCGTAGTCAAAGTGATGCTGCCGAGTTGACCTTCGTTCACGGCCAGTGCATATCGTATGCCCCCGCCCCCATCTGCTCCTTTGGCAAAGACAGTCCCTTTGTCCGTATCCTCTATTCCGGACTGTGTCGTCTTTATCCAGGCCGATATGGTCCAGTCACCTGTCCCGACGTTCAACGAATCCGGATTACCACAATCCACATAATCGTCGCC
>JARRQQ010000043.1:0-11596 GCA_037381725.1 Sedimentisphaerales bacterium | reverse complement strand
CTCCAAGACCGGCATCGACATCCATCCGGGCGCCCGGATAGGGAAGAATTTCTTCATCGACCACGGCACCGGTGTCGTGATCGGCGAGACAACAATCATTGGCAACAATGTGAAAATCTATCAGGGCACCACGCTGGGAGCGATGAGTTTTCCGAAGGACGAAAGGGGCAGAATCATCAAGGGGCAAAAAAGGCATCCGACGATAGAGGACGATGTGACTATTTATGCGGAGGCCACCATATTGGGAGACATTACGGTCGGCAAGGGCGCCACCATCGGCGGCAACGTGTGGGTCAAACAGCCCGTGCCCGCCGGATATACCGTCAGGACGGCCAATCCCGACCTGGTATGCAGAACGCCCGAAACCAATGGCGACGACTACGAGATATGAGATGGAAGAGCGGCTCGCAAACAAAATCCAGCAACTGAAGGACCGGCGCAACGCGGTCATTCTTGCTCACAACTATCAGCCCGGTGAGATTCAGGACCTGGCCGATTTCACCGGCGATTCGTTAGGTTTGAGCATCAGAGCTTCGCAGACGGACGCCGAGACCATCGTGTTCTGCGGTGTGCTGTTCATGGCCGAGACCGCAGCGATTCTGTCGCCGGAGAAGACTGTGCTCCTGCCCGAAAAAAGCGCCGGTTGTCCGATGGCGGATATGATTACCGCCGAGCAGTTGCGCCAGTTGAAGCAAGAGCATCCGGATGCTTTGGTGGTTTGCTACGTAAACAGCTCGGCGGAGGTCAAGGCGGAGAGTGATTATTGCTGCACCAGCGCAAACGCGGTCGAGGTGGTGAATTCGCTGCCGGAGGACAGGCGGATCATTTTTGTGCCGGACCGGCATCTCGGACAATTCGTCGCCGAGAGGACCGGGCGGGATATTATCCTCTGGCCCGGCTACTGCACGACGCACGTGGCTATCACGGCCGATGATGTTAGGGCGGCCAGGGCAGAGTATCCGGATGCTATTGTTGTGGCCCATCCGGAATGCAGCGAGCCGGTCAAGGCACTTTCGGACGAGCTGCTCAGCACCAGCCAAATGCTAAAGCTGGCGGCCAAAGGTACGGCAGAGCGGTTCATCGTCGCAACGGAGACAGGCATTATCCATAGCTTGAAAAAACAGAATCCGGACCTCGAGTTCATCCCGGCCAGCAACAGAGCCGTCTGTCCGAATATGAAGAAGATCACCCTGGATAAAGTCGTCGCCTCGCTGGAGGAGATGCAGTATGAGATCACTGTGCCCGAAGCGATCAGCACCCGGGCGAAGAAGGCCCTGGATAGAATGGTAGAGATTCTGCCCACAAAATAGAAAGGATTGCAGAAGATGGCGGACGAGCCTCAATATCATCTGGAAACGTTAGCTTTGCACGCCGGTCAAACAGTTGATTCGGAGACATTTAGTCGGGCCGTGCCCGTGTACCAGACGACAAGCTATTGTTTCAAGGACACCGACCATGCGGCGAATTTGTTTGCATTGAAAGAATTCGGCAACATTTATACGAGGTTGATGAATCCCACGACTGACGTGCTGGAGAAGCGATTGGCGGCTTTGGAAGGTGGCGCGGGTGGTCTGGCCCTAAGCTCGGGTCAGTCCGCGATCTACGTGAGTATCTTCAACATTTGCGGAGCCGGCGGCCACATCGTTGCGTCAAGCTCGCTTTATGGCGGGACCGTGACGCTTTTCAGTCACACGTTTCCCAAGCTCGGTATCGAGGTGACTTTCGTGGATCCACGGGATCCGAAGAATTTCGCCCAAGCCATGAAGGACAATACACGTCTGGTCTATATCGAAGCGGTCGGTAATCCCAAGAACGATATCCTGAAGTACGATGAAATAGCTGGCGTTGCTCATGAACATGGCGTACCGGTGATCTGCGACAATACGGTTCCTACGCCGATCCTCCTGCGGCCCATCGAGCATGGCATTGATATTGTTGTGCATAGCTGCACGAAGTTCATCGGCGGGCACGGCACGAGTATCGGCGGAGCGATCGTCGATTCAGGCAAATTCGACTGGACCAGCGGCAAGTATCCCGACCTGACGGAGCCCGACCCGAGCTATCATGGCGTCAAGTACGTCGAGTCCTTCGGTCCGTTAGCGTACATCATCAAGGCCCGGACTCAGTTCTTGCGCGATATGGGAAGCTGCTTGTCTCCGTTTAACGCGTTCCTGTTTCTGCAGGGATTGGAGACGCTGCATTTGCGAATGCCCCGGCACTCGGAGAATGCGCTGAAATTAGCCCAGTGGCTCGAAAAACAGAAACAGGTCGCTTGGGTTAACTATCCCGGTCTCGAATCGCATCCCGATTACGCACTGGCTCAGAAGTATCTGCCTAACGGTCAGGGCGCCATCTTGGGTTTCGGCATTGTGGGCGGTAGAGACGCGGGGATCAAGTTCATCAACAGCGTCAAGTTAGCGAGCCACTTGGCCAATATCGGGGACAGTAAAACACTGGTGATTCATCCGGCCAGCACGACCCATCAGCAACTTAATGAGGAAGAACAGATTGCAGCCGGCGTGACGAATGACTATATTCGTGTTTCAGTTGGCACGGAACACATTGATGATATAATCAATGATGTCGACCAGGCCCTCAAGGTCAGTCAGCAGTAGGATGATGAAGAAGAAGGATAGGCTCCTGCCATAGCAGGAATGAAGAAATACGATATGCGAGACGCGAAGCCATGTGGGAATATACAGACAAAGTGAAAGATCATTTCTTTCACCCGCGAAACGTGGGTGAGGTGGAAGACCCGGACGGCGTGGGCGAAGTCGGCTCTCTGGCTTGTGGCGACGCTTTGAAGCTGACGTTCAAACTCGATGAGAACGGTACGATCAAGGACGCAAAGTTCAAGACGTTCGGCTGTGCCAGCGCGATCGCCACCTCTTCGGTGCTGACCGAGATCATCAAGGGCATGTCTTTAGAGGAAGCCGCCCACGTGACCAACAAGGACATCGCCGACTATCTGGGCGGTCTGCCGGAGCAGAAGATGCACTGCTCCGTGATGGGGCGGGAAGCCATTGAGGCCGCCATCGAGAACTACAAGAACGGCGGCAAGCAGAAACACGAACTTGAGGGCAAAATCGTCTGTACCTGCTTCGGTGTCACCGACGAAGAAATCGAGCGCGTCGTGCGTGAGAATGACTTGACAACCGTCGAGGAAGTGACGAATTACTGCAAGGCGGGCGGCGGATGCGGCGGATGTCAGGGCGAGATCGAAAAGATTATCCAGAGGATACAGGGCGATAAGGTAAAAGAAACTCCCGTATCCGCCCCTCGCCGGACGGGCAAGCTGACCAATATCCAGAAGATGCAACTTGTCCAACAGACGATCAACGAACAAATCCGGCCGGCCTTGCGGGCGCACGGCGGCAATATCGAGCTGATCGACATCGAAGGCGATAAGGTCATCGTGGCGTTCAGAGGCATGTGCGCCCAGTGCAAGCTGGCCGAGTTCACGATGAAGGACGTTGTTGAGGCCAAGCTGCGAGAGTACGTTTCCGAATCGCTTTTCGTCGAGGAGGATGCTGAATCGGCGAGCCAGCCGCACAACCACAGAGGATAGCCATGAAGACCATATATTTCGACAACAACGCCACGACGAAAGTGGCCGAGCAAGTGCTCGAAGAGATGGAACCGCTGTTCTGCGATCTGTACGGCAACCCTTCGAGCATGCACACCTTCGGTGGGCAGATCGGGCGGAAGATCAGCCGGGCCCGCGAACGTGTAGCCGGTCTGCTCGGCTGCGAGCCGGGCGAGGTCGTATTCACGAGCGGTGGGACCGAAAGCGACAACACCGCGATTAAGGGGGCGTTGGCCGCCCAGTCGAACAAACACACGGTCATCACCACCCGGGTCGAGCATCCGGCCGTGCTGACGGTCTGCCGCGACCTGGAGAACAAGGGCTACGCCGTTGTGGAGCTCGGCGTCGACAAGGAAGGCGGGCTCGATCTGGACGAGCTGGAGGACCAGCTTGACGAAGACACCGCCTTGGTCACGATCATGTACGCCAACAACGAGACGGGTGTTATTTTCCCGATTGACCGGATCGCCCAGTTGGTCGCCGACAGTGGAGCCATCTTCCACACCGACGCAGTGCAGGCGGTCGGCAAGATTCCTTTGAACTTGTCCGAGAGCAACATCGATCTGCTGAGTCTCTCGGGGCACAAACTCCACGGCCCCAAGGGTGTTGGCGTTCTGTACGTCCGTAAGGGGACCCGGCTGTCGCCGTTCATGTTAGGCGGTCATCAGGAAGGAGGCCGGCGAGCGGGTACCGAGAACGTGCCGGGAATCGTCGGGTTGGGAAAGGCGTGCGAGCTGGCCGCCGACAACTTCAAGGCCGAAAATAGCAAGGTCAGGAACCTACGTAACAAGCTCGAACAGGCGATCCTGGCCACATGCGCCGATTGCCGGCTCAACGGCGATCCCGAAAACCGCCTGCCCAATACGACGAACATCAGCTTCGAGTACATCGAAGGCGAGGCGATTCTCCTGATGTTGGACAAGTACGGCATCTGCCAGCAGCGGCTCGGCGTGCACGTCCGGCTCGCTGGAACCCAGCCACGTCTTGCGCGCGATGGGGGTGCCCTTCACCGCGGCCCACGGCTCCATCCGTTTCAGCCTCAGTCGCTACAATACCGAAGAAGAGGTGGACTATACGATCGAGAAGCTCCCCGCGATCATTAGCCAGCTCCGCGAGTTGTCACCCTTTGTCGTGAAATAGCGTTTGTGGCTGGGACAATCAAGGATTACTGGACATTTCAATAAGGTCATTCCACAAAGGCTCTGGAGGCCCACAGGGCGTCGGCTGAACTGAGGACCCAGGCCGAGGTGGGTCTGCACTTTTCCTCAAGTTTCCAATCCTATAAGCCCGATACTACCAGTATTGATATCGATAGATGTGTGACCTCAGATGGCGGACCTGAGACTGAAGCCGTGACGTGGCGAGTTTCCATGTGTGGTGACGGAGGAAAGGAGGGGGTGTGGCCATTTCACGCGCCCCAGGGCGGGCCTCAGTGGTGTGGGGTTCGTTGTGGCGCCGCAGAGGTTATGGTGTCCACGCGGGGAAATTGCATGGGCGGAAGCAGTCGAGCATCAGACGTGGGCCAGGGCATGCGCGGGCGTGTCCAGGCGACGGTGTGGCGGAATGGCCGATGATTGAGGGGCTTCGGGAAGGGCGGCCTGAAGCGCCTTGTAGGGATGCTGGGAGAAGAGAGTTGGGGCAGTCTTGGGTCTTGTACGTTTTGCGGAAACCTATGCCGCCCGTGTTGGGGTGGTTTCAGGGTAAAAGGGGGTAAGAATATCCAGTGGCGTAGGATTGTCCTATAATATGTGGCCCATCAGTTCTGTACTACTCGCCCGTAGGACTTTGTTTGCATGGCTGCGATTGTCACAAATGCATGTGGAAAGCTTGGGTCGGAGGATTCTGGAAAAACGCGCTTGACAAGTATGGGCTTATCCATAGAATTTGTTCGATTCACGGATCGGGTGGAGAGTGGCCGAATGTTAGGAATTGGGAAACCGTGGTTCGGTTTGGATAAACCAATTTCTTTTCAGAAGGGTACAGATTGAACGGCAAAGTTGAAAACGGAAGTTCAAGCCTAGCTTTTCCGCAAGCCGATGCCCTGTTGCAGGAGGGGTTCCTGCAAATACTGCTTCGTCACAGATGGACGATCGTAATCACGACCGTCTTGTGTTTAGCAGTGGCATTCGTGTATATTCTGAAGGCCACGCCCATCTTTTCCAGTTCGTCGCGCCTCTACGTCGAGCAGACCGGTCCGAGGATCATGAACGAATACGACGGCGTCATGACGCGGTCTGGCAACTATCTCTATACCCAGGGCGAGTTGATGAAATCAACGCCTATTGTTGCCGATGCAGTGGAGACGGCCGGCTTGGGAAATCTCAGGATGTGTGCCAACGTGGACAACGTGACGGCCTACGTCAAGAGCAACCTCAACGTGGGCGTCGGCAGGAAGGACGATATCGTCACGGCATCGTTCGAGTCGCCCTATCCCGTTGAGGCCGCGACCGTTGTCAACGCTGTCGTGCAGGCCTATATCAAGTATCACTCCGCGAGCAAGCAGAGCACGGCTGCCAAGGTGCTGGATATTCTCAAGAAAGAAAAGGACACCCAGGATAAAGAGCTCCAGGCGACGATGACGCAGCTCATGGACTTTACTCGCCAGAACGGCGTCGTCTCGGTCGATAGGCAGGGTGGTAACGTCGTTTTTGACAGGCTGTCCAAGTTGTCTACTGCGCTGACCGAAGCGCAACTGATGTCTCTGAACGCGCAAGCCGACTACGAGGCGGCTCAGAGCATGGCAGATAAGCCGGCCAAAGTCAAGCAGTTCGCCTCGGCATCGTCAACGGCGGGCGTGCGGGTCTTCGTCAACGATACTGAGACCCAATTGCGTGCGGAGCTCAGGGCCGCCGAGATCGAGCTTAAGAACACACTGTATCACTGCACCGAGGAGCATCCGGCGGTCCAAGCGATGCACGCGAAGGTCGACCGGATAAAAAGCGAGCTTAACGACCAGGCCAAGGAGTTTGCGGATTCGTACATCGAGGTCATGCAGCTCCGGGCGGCGGCGGCGCAGAAAAGAGAAGATGAGCTACAAGCCTCGTTCGACACCCAGTACGAAGCTGCACGCGATTTGGGTGTCAAGGCCACTGAGTATGCGATGCTCCAATCGAAATTGAGCCGAGTCGAGCGGTTCTGCGAGATTCTCGACAATCGCATCAAGGAGTTGAACGTCACAGAAGACACCGGGGCGTTGAATATCAGCATTCTGGAGGTCGCGCGTCCTGCCGGCGATCCTTCAAAGCCGGAGAAGACAAAGTACATGGCGACGGCCCTGGCTTTGGGTCTCATGCTTGGTGGTGGGCTGGCGGTTTTGCGAGATATGCTCGACTACAGGTTACGGTCCGCCGAGGAAATTTCGGTTGTCCTCGGCATTCCGGTTCTCGGTGTCGTTCCCTCCATGTCGGGGGCACGGTCGATGGCTCTGCCTGGTCAGAACGTCTCGGGTCTGCTTCGTGGGATTGTGAACGGCGGCCATCGACGAGTGAGCGGCAAGGTCACGGTAGGTTTGTCCAGAGGCAACACGTCGGATGCTTCCGACAACAACGTTGAGCGCGCCGAGCGGATTAACGCCGAGCTCAGATCGGTCAAGTGGATTCAAAGCGTGAACAAGAGAAGCCGCCGGACGACCCAAGCCGGCCCGGTGAGTGGGAAGGCCGAGCAAAAGGAGCCTCCCGTCCGGGCGGAACTCCTGCGCCAGGGTAAGGCCGGATCCGAAAAGCCTGACGTGGTCCGGCGAGGGCAGAAGGCGCATCTCGAACCCAAGTCGATTGTTGCTGAGGCGTACCGCACAATACGCACGGCGGTCTTCTTCGGTGTTCCGAAGGACGAGGCGAAGACCATCCTCATCACTTCTCCGGCGCCGGGCGACGGCAAGAGCACAATCGCGAGCAACCTGGCCATAGCGATGGCTCAGGCCGACCAGAAGACACTCATCGTTGATGCGGACTTTCGGAAGCCGATGCAGCATCGAATCTTCGAGGTCACCAGGGAACAGGGGGGATTGGCCGACGTGGTCGCCGGGGTCAAGACTCTTCAGGAAGCGGTACAACTCGGGCCCGTGGGAGGGCTGGACGTTCTCAGCGCCGGAACGGAAATCCCCAATCCTTCGGAAGTGCTGAACAGTGAGGCGTTTGCCAGCTTGCTGAAAGAGTTCGCTGAAAGCTACGACCGCGTCATCATCGATTCGCCGCCCGTTGGGCCGGTCGCCGACAGCCAAATATTGTCGGCCCTTTGTGATGTAACGCTCCTGGTTCTCAGAGCGGAAGTGTCCACGCGCAGGCTCAGCCAGCACGCACGCGACAGTCTCGTGGGCGTCGGGGGGAACCTGCTGGGCGCTGTCGTCAACGGCGTCCGGCGAAAGCACGGCCATTACGGATACTATTCCAGTTACGGGTACTATGGGCGCCATGGCTACTATGGCGAACATGCCAAGCCAAGAGTCACGGAAGGATAGTCCTAAGCGGCGCCTCACTCGTGAGCTTGGCGCTTGCTTTGTGACGGACGGCTCCAGACAACCAGGAATCGAGGGGTGTTATGGACAGAACGGCGGATAATCTGGGAGGGAGCCGGTGATCATGAGGGGACCTGAGCGAGATCGTTATGTCGATATTCATTGTCACTGTCTGCCCGCAATGGATGATGGTCCTGCCACGCTCGAAGCCTCGCTCTCTTTGTGCGGGGCGCTGTACAAGGATGGTGTCAGGGATGTAATCGCCACGCCCCACCAACTGGGCCGATACGGCGACGACAACGAGGCGGCACAGATTCGAGAGCGGGTCGCAGCGCTCAACGAGCGGCTACAGGACGAGGGTACTGATCTGCGGGTCTGGCCGGGCGGAGACGTACGCGTCGATGAGCGACTTTGCCGGCTCATCGAGACCGACAAGGTTCTGACCCTTGCCGACCGCCGCAAGCATGTTCTCCTGGAGCTTCCGCACGAGATATTCATCGACATCGAGCCCTTGCTGGTCGATCTGTCCGCGATGGGCATTCAGGTCGTCATTTCTCATCCTGAACGTCATCCCATCATGGCGCGCCAGCCGGAGTTGTTGGCCAAGTGGCTGGAGCGGTCGGCTCTTCTGCAGGTCACGTGCGCCAGCCTGCTGGGCGATTTCGGTCCGGCCCCGCAAGCCGCCGGCTGGAACTTCTTGGGCCTGGGCTGGACGTCCCTTGTGGCGACGGATTCTCATGATGTGAGTGGCCGGCGACCGCGAATGAGTGCCGCTTTTGAACAGATCGGCGCCAGGCTGGGCCCGGCCATGGCCTGGTTGCTTTGCGTTGAAAACCCTTCACGAGTGCTTGACGGAAACGACGTAGTGTCGACCCGCGCCCTTGCCCGCACCTTCCGGACGCCCAATCGCCGGAGGAGAAACGTGATCTTCTGACACTTTGGACCGGGCGGTCCGTCGGGTTGTACTCCACGTACGGACGGCTCCCACGCCTTCCAGTGAACAAGGTCCGAATGGAGAACGGTGACGTCAAAAGCAATCGGGCTGCGGCGATTCGTTCGCGGAGACAGCATGGTTTGGACTTTTCGTTCTCCAGGTCGGTCTATTCGGGCTGGGACAACTCCCGAGACTTACGGTCCCGGCGGCCTTGTCGCCTGTCTCTCTTTTGGGTAATGCTCGCTTCACCGTACAGAGTAAGGATGTTGTCGTCCGGCGTTTCCGGAGGGATGGTGTTGGGTGCGGTCGGTAGATTTATGTTATAACGCCGAATGTACATGTTCCTTTAAGGTCGCCGGTAGTCCGCTCCAGATGGTTCGTCGGATCCTTGCGGGCAACTTCGCATCCACGTCATACAGTTGACAAATCCTCGGGCAAATAGATTAGTTGCGCGTTCTTCTTTGCAGTCCTCGTACAGGGGGCCAATGTTACATGGCGTCCTTTTTATGGGCAAAAGAGGAGGCGAACTGAGTTGCGTCCCACACCGGCTATCAGACTGTACTTTTTCTCAAGTTTTCGTTCCCATAATTCCGATACTACAAGTATTGGTATGATGAGTGTATGAGTCTGTATGACGGAGTTGATGCTAAGTGCGCGGCGAGGTTCGTTTCCATATGTGGTGATAGGATCGGGCGGGAAACGTTTCCGGCTGCATAGGTATTGCCGTGTGAGGCTTTGAGAAGCATCGTCCGTTGCAGACAGTAGGCACCCATTGGGGGACAATATGCCAGTCCGCAGGGTTGGGTATTTTTTCTGAGTTGGGAAAGCGGGCGGGTGCACTTGCAGGCAATGGCCGGGAGTGAATGATGATTCCGTTGTGCTTCAGGCGCGGAGCCAGCGGATGTATTGCAGGCGGGTCGGTACAACGTAATAGAGTCTGCTCGACGGTCAACGGAGTCTTTTTTTCAAAAGAAATCCGCTCCATCCATGTAAATCGGCGCGTCGGTATTAACTGAGAAAAAAGGTCTTATAACGTGGTATTGTCCTATAATACAGGCAATCATAGTCCAGTGACAATTGGTAACGAGGACCTGCTCGGTGGAGTCCGCCTTGCGCGAGTGACTATGGTACAGTTTAACGAAGCCAAGCGCGAAGAAGATTCTTGACAAATCTGCGACACGATGTGTAAAATCTGTGTTCTTCGATGAGCGTGTGGGGGCTGGTGGAATGACGAGAGCTTGGCGACAATAGCTTGGTTTAGATGGTCAATCTCTTTTCAGAAGGATGTGTGTTGAACCGCGAAATAGAAAACGGAAGTTCGGGCTTGGCATTTTCCGGGTGCGACCTTTCCTTGCGGAAAGGATTTCTGCGGACCGTCCGGTGCCGCAGAGGGATTGAGCGGATCACAAGGAGGTTGTATCTGCCCGCGGCGTCCGCTTGGGTTCTAATTCGGGCTACGTTCGTCTTTGCGAGCACGTCGAGGATCCTCACGGAACGGATCTGTCCGGAATCAGTGAACGTGTGCGCGGCTGTGGTGACACGGTCGCGTGGATTCGCAGGGTAGGGCGGTTGCGAATCGTTTGAGACATGGAATTGTTCTCTGCTTAGGACGTTAGTACAGGGACGTGGATGCAATGACCGAGCGCGCGGTCCGTATTGACATTACGAGGACGCCATCGGGCAGGCTTGACGTAGCGATCGAAGTCCTGCTGATATCGCTTCTCGTTTTCATGCCGCTCGTCTTCGGCGCGCGGAGCGCCTGGAGCGAAGAGGTCGTCATCGTTCTGTCCGGGGCAATCGTTATTTCCTTCCTGCTCAAGGTGCTCCTTCACGACGAGCAGAACCTGGTATGGACCTGGGCGTACCTTCCGCTCGGGTTGTTCTTGCTCGTCGCCGTCTTGCAGCTCGTTCCGTTGCCTGTGCGACTCGCGGATTTGATTTCGCCCAATACGGTGGGGCTGAGACAGGAGTTGCTCGGCGATATGCCCGGTTCAAGCGCGTTGCTCAAGGCCGCGCCGTTGAGCCTTTACCCGAACGCGACGCGCCACGACCTGCGGCTGATTCTCTCGATCGCGGCTGTCTTCGTGGTTGTCCTCAGTTACTTCAGGCGACCGGACCAGATCAAGCGCATCCTGATGGCGGTCGCTCTGGTCGGGGGTGGCGTGGCTGTTGTCGCGCTGGCTCAGGACGTCTTCGGAAACGGCAAGTTCTATGGGTTCATTTCGGGTGAGTATCCCGCGCGCCTTTCTGGGCCTTTCGTCAACCACAACCACTATGGGCAGTTCATGAACTTATCCATCGGCGCGGCCCTGGCGTGGGTATGCATGACGCTGCACGAACACTTCGCCGCCGGAAGGCTGACGCCGTCCGTCGTCTACGACTATTTGAGTTCGAGCTACGCGAGGCCCTTATGGCTAGTTGTGGCAATCATGGCTCTGGGCACGGCCACGATCTTCATTTCGCTGACCCGGGGCGGCATGGTCAGCATGCTCATCGCCTCAGCCGTCATTACGGTGGCGCTGGTATCGAGGCCATCCCTCAAGGGCCGGGGCTGGATTATGGTCATCATGGCGCTCGGGGCATTTGCCTGCATCTTGTACGTAGGCTTCGACGCCGTCTATGA
>JARRQQ010000042.1:0-14563 GCA_037381725.1 Sedimentisphaerales bacterium | reverse complement strand
AACGTTGAAGTCTCGATACATTCGCAAGGCTGGACCGTTTGCGGGCTTGGAGGCCCACTCGAAATCAACGGCGCTCCAATTCTGCTTTATGCTGAGTCCCCAATCACGGCCCGGACTCACCGTCCATTGATCGAAGCCGCTCAGACCCGGTGACCAGAATGGCTCAATAATGGCCTCGGCCACGTTAATCGGGATCGGCTTGAAGACGGGGTTATCGTCACGAGCCTGCATCCCTTGGCCAGCAGCGACATCACCGCTTAATGCAATAAGTACGACACAGAAAAAGTATCTCATCAAACGCATTCGGATTTTCCTTCCATTGTTTCTACAAGCGGCAAGCCATTGTGACTTGAAACCTACTGAACACCAGCCTGCATGATACCGTTCTTCCGGCTGGGAACAAAGGATTTTGGGAAGTTCAGCACCGCGAACGAACCGTGGTATTTCCGTGCGGCCCGGTCGTAGGCTTTGGCCGCGTCACGTTTGTCGCGGAAATAGCCCAGGTGCTTCCTCTGCCCGTTGCAGACAATAGCCGCACGCCACAATCCCTTGTCCTTTGCGAGGCAGACGCCTTTGTAGCCGGACCGGGGGTTCCGCTTGCCCGCGTTCCAGGCGTTCTGAGCGACGGTGGCGGGGCGGAGGTTGGCCCGGCGGTTGTCCAGGCCGTCGCCGTTGACGTGGTCGATCACGTAGCCGTCCGGCGGCTGGATAAGCTCGCGGTGCATGAGGACTCGCGAGTACTTCCCGCCGGCCCGGCGGACGCCGCGTTCGGCGTACACCACGTTCTTGCCCTTGGTTTTGCAGAGCCGCCACTTGTGCCGGGTCAAGGATTCGTAATCGCCCGGGTCGACGATAGCGAACCGCCCCTGGGTCAGCGGTATTCGCCGGAAGGCATAGCCGTACCGAACGCGCCGATACAAGAGCACCACCTGAACGAGCAGACAGGCAAGCCGAGGGGGAATCGGTTTTGTTAGAGCCTCTAAATCCAAAACAAATTCAAAATCCTAATTCTCTAATGACCAAGACAAACGGCGCAGTCAAGTTTTCCGCGCGAGCGTTTAGAGCATTGGAATTTTGGTCATCTGAAATTGTCTCGTGCTTCGAGTTTCGATATTCGAATTTGGCTCATGTGAGCCGGAGGCGAAAATGAGTCGCCTCTATAATTGGCCGAACCTGCGCGAATCGTGCGAAAATCTACAAAATTGTCGGCGCCTTCTTTGTCGTAAGTCCCTCCAAAGAAGGCGGTAAAAGAACTTTCCAATTTTTTGATTTTCTCTTTTGACTACAAGCGCATTTGTGCGCGCCGCAGATGTTGCTTAGACAGGATACCCAGGGCACAAGTGAACGGGATGGACAGAACATAACTTGCCACGGATCTTATCGATCGTTAGTCAATAGACAATCGTCAGTAGTCAATGGCGGAAGCCACGGATGGACACCGGGGGAGATTACGGCCACCTTCGGTAATGAGAAGATTGGGGAGACGCGCTTGACTCGGATCAGTTTTCGCAAGTTATCGGACTCTCCTGGCTTCCGACCCATGAAATTTTGCGTATTCTACCGAGAAGCTCTCAAATCCGCCCAACTTGACCATTCGAAATGGCCGATATAACAAGGGCGGGAATACCCCTCCGGCTTCGGAGGAGCTTTTCTCGGCAGAAGATCAAGGTGGATGCGCCAGTTCATCCTGTTTCGAAAGGAAGAACGAATGAGTCCTCGAAAGGTAGTTGAAGCAATGGGCACTTCTGTAATGACTTCCACACGTGGTCTATGGTCGCGCGTCGCAGGTTTGTTGCCTGGACAGAAGAGAAGGTGCAGTATCGCCGACCAGGACCCCGATGAACTGTTGAAGATCGAGGAATTCAAACAGTCGCAAATCCAAAGTCAATCCCCGGAGGAACAGCAGCCGGCGACAGCGCCCGCCGAAGAGGCCCTTCGCGAATGCATCGTCAAAGGTGAGCAGCAGGCGGAATGTTTTACACTGGCTCTGCTTTTTGTTGTTTTTGTGGGCATCGTGCTGACGCGCTCAGGCCATAGCTGATTCTTCCCCGGCCAGCAATAAGGACAGGGAACGGAGGACGGACGACAGAGGACAGAGGAGGAGTTACAACCGCGGATTGTGCGGGTTACGCGGATTCGTAGGGTGGCGCTTGCCCCATCTGGACATCGCCTCTCATTCATCCCACTGCTAGACATCGTGTCAATCTCATTCTGATTCAGTGCCGATATGATAACAAAACCGACGCGTCCGATGCCCGCAATCTATGGCACAAGTGACACAGATTCTTTAACATCATCATTCGACACGTGTCCGGCGATCCTTGTGAGAGATTCGGCGCCTAATCCCCCGGTTTCTTATAGCGAGGCGGTCATCCTGACCGATGCTCAGAAGTCGCCAATCGAAGTACGTCGAAAAAGAGGGCCATTGTTGGATTTTCAGTGATTTGGCTCTCTCCAGCCGCTATTTGCACGGCTTTCGCGGATAAATCTTTTGAAATTGAACCGTATGTTGAGTTACCATGGAGACCAGGGCAAACAAAGGAAGCGTTTGTAACGCCAAATGGGAAATATCAGTTCAGATATCGGTAGGACCTATGTGTCACCATGTGACAGGGGAAACGCAACAGAACTCAACAGTGGCTGCTGATGTCTACACAGATTGAAGGATGGGTCATGAAGATCAACGTGTTTTTTGTTCTTACAGCAACAATAGGTGCTCTCAGTCTTGCTGCAATCTCGGCTGCCAGGCAGACAGATGAGACTTCCCTTAATCGTCCGATGTCCTGTCAACTTGAGACGGAAGGAATCGATTCAGAAGGGACCTGGGGTGGGCACGAGCCGCTCAGGAGCTGTGCCCCGTGCCACGGTGATCGGTCGGAACAGACTTCTTCGGATGAGCTTTCCCTTGTCACGGCTGTGCCGGAATTATGCTACGCTTGTCACGAAAACTACGTCGTCTCGGGCGCATGGGTGCACGGTCCCGTAGTTGCCGGCGAGTGCCTGTTGTGTCATGAGCCGCATACGTCGGACAACAAATCACTGCTGAGCAAGCCGGTACCTGAATTGTGCTATGGTTGTCACGACGCTTCGGCGCTTCAGCTTGTTGCCAATCACTCGGACAAGTCGTACGCGCACTGTGGTGATTGTCACGTGGCCCACGCGAGTCCTGGCCGGATGCTCCTCAACGAGCATTTTCTCAAGACCGATGCAGGACTGCTCTATTCAGCCAGGCATCCTTCAACTCAGCCGCGGCCGGTGTTTGTCGACCGCCGAGGCACTCTGTGTGGACTGGAAGGCGTCGAGGTCGTACCTGTGGTTGATGGGCTGGAGCTGTTCAAACGCTACGGAGCGGCGGAAAATTTGCTCAAGACGGAAGTCGAGCGTCAGTTGAAGCGCAAGGGCGTCAGGGTCCTCCAACCTCAAGAACAAGTTTCAAAGAGATCGTCACTCCACGTGCATCTTCGCCTGATGGAGGTGCCGTCTTTTCGCCGGCCCGGACAGGTCGATGCACTCTCGGGAAGCTTCAATGTCTTCTTGCAGCAAACGGTGGAGCTGCTCCCGGCGTCAAGTGACGCAAAGAGAAGATATTGCACAGCCACAACCTGGGATACGGGTGCTATTCTCATTTGGGGAACGTCACAGATCGAAGATGGACTCAAAGAAGCTGTCGAAGTCCTCGTAGGCCGGTTCAGCAAGGATTATCTGGTCGCGAATCCCAAGGCCCATGCACCGGCCTCCGCCGGCGGTGAAGGGTAAATAGGGGACAGTGGAAGTGTTGAAGAAGTGGGGCGTATGTCCGGTCATGATATTCAGGAGTGTTTGGTACGATGCTGAGAATTGTGCTATCCTTATTTGTCCTGGTCGCGGCCGTTGTGAGTCTGTCATTCGTTAGTACCCGTTTGTGGGGCGGCAAACCAGAAGAGACTGCTACCGAAAAGCCTCTGGTCTTCAATGAGACAATGTCTGTGGCGGAGTTCGGAGAAGCAAATAATCTACCGCCGAAACTCTTGAAGAAGTTATTCCGATTGACATCTCAGGCGGATGCTCAGAGGCCAATTACCGCTTTCACGATGACTAGAGATCAGTTGTTGGAAAAGATCGAACAGGCTTGGGCGATTCGTGCTGAACGTGCCTCAAAGAACTGGGCCAAGATACTGATCAAGTTCCTGCTTTGGTTCGCGTTCCTTGTGTCTATTTTCGTCGCTGTAAGACGACGCAAGATCACATCTTCGAATCGCAGGTGGTTATACGTGTTGTCTGTCGCCATTTTTGGCATAATTCTCGGGAGCGACCCAAGTCCGATGGGGACCGTCAAAGACGCCATCGTCCTGTTAGGCTCGAAGCACGTGATTTTCCCGCCCAGGCTGATCGCTTTTTCAGTCTTTCTTGTGATGGTGGTTCTGGCGAACAAGTTCATATGCGCGTGGGGATGCCAATTGGGCACACTGCAAGACGCAATCTTCAGGTTGAACCGGGATGCCAAGGATAGAAAAGGTCAGCTAAGGCAGGTTAAGGTACCATTCATGGTATCGAATGTTGTCCGAGTATTGTGTTTTGTTGCTCTAATAGCAGCCGCCTTCATATGGTCAACTGATATTGTCGAACCGATTGATCCGTTCAAAGTATTCAAACCAAAGGCGTTGGGATTCGCCGGCGGAGTATTTGCAGGTCTGATTCTGGTTCTCAGCCTTTTTGTCTACCGTCCGTGGTGCCACTTCTTTTGTCCATTCGGATTGGTCGGTTGGCTGGCTGAGAAGCTGAGTGTTTTCAAAATCCACGTTGATTACGACAAATGTATGGCCTGTAAAGCATGTGCGGAAGCCTGTCCATCGACAGTCATGGGTGCGATCCTCGAATCCGACCGAATCGTGCCGGACTGCTTTTCGTGCGGCGTCTGTATAGAGACATGCCCTGTCGAGGCTATATCATTCACGTGCGGAAAACGCAAAAAACCGCCGGAAGGCAAGTTTGACAAAGAAAAGAGCACCCAACAATAATGCCCTGTCTAAGGCTATTACCATTGAATAGGAGCTATAGGTCAAGCAAGGACAGTTGTGGTCAAATAGGGACAATCACCAGATAAAAGGTTCTTTATAGAAAGCAACCACAAAAAGGAGAGTCGATATGAAGTTTCGAAGATTCGGGCGTACGAATTGGCAGATCAGTGAGATCGGGTACGGCATGTGGGGCATGGGCGGCTGGACCGGCTCGTCCGACGACGAGTCGCTGCGATCTCTCCAACTCGCCGCCGACCTCGGATGCAATTTCTTCGACACGGCCTGGGGATACGGCGAGGGCAGAAGCGAGAGTCTGCTCGGCAGGCTGGTGCGGGCCAACAGCGACAAGAAGCTCTATACCGCGACGAAGATACCGCCCAAGAACTTCAAATGGCCGAGCAAGCGCGAATATACCTTGGAAGATTGTTTTCCTCCCGATCATATCGAGGAATATGTCGAAAAGAGTCTCAAGAACGCCGGCCTGGACTGCTTCGATCTGATGCAGTTCCATACGTGGGAAGATTCCTGGCTCGAAGACGACCGGTGGCACGTGAAGATGGCCGACCTCAAGGCCAAGGGGCTGTTTCATGCCATCGGGATCAGCATCAATCGCTGGGAGCCGTGGAATGGTGTCAAAGCGGTCGAGAGCGGATTGATCGACGCCGTGCAGGTGATCTACAACATTTTCGACCAGAACCCCCAATGCGAGTTGTTTCCCCCCTGCCGCGAGCACGACGTCGCGGTTATCGCACGCGTGCCGTTCGACGAAGGGACATTGACCGGCACGCTGACGAAAGAGAGCCGCTGGCCGCAGGGCGATTGGCGCAACACCTACTTCGTCCCTGAGAATCTGAATTCCAGCGTAGAACACGCCGACAAGCTCAAGCCGCTGGTCCCGGCCGACATGACGATGACGCAGATGGCGTTGCGTTTTATCCTGGGCGAGCCGACGGTGAGCACGATAATCCCCGGCATGCGCAAGGCCGCCCACGTCGAAATGAACATCGCCACCAGCGACTCAGGCCCCCTGGACGCCGCCCTGATGACCGAACTGGCCAAACACCGCTGGGACCGACAACCAACAGAATGGTCCCAGTAATCAGCCGAACGTGGCGGTAAATATTGGGTAAACAGGAACGGTCACCAGTCTTTCTGCGCTCTAGTAGGTGGCTGTCCCTACTTTCCCCTCGATAAACTCGATCCATTCTTGCCATTCCGCAGGATTCTCAAAGATTCTCTTGGGAATGATAGCGATAGCTGCTGGCGACATAAGGAGCTCGATGGAATCCTCTGTACGGTTTATGGACTGGACATTGTCCCAGGAAAATCTCACTTCATGACCAAGCCGTCTGAAAATTAAACCGGATTCATTAATTTCATATTCACTCGGAATAGCGTGATCGGTTCCCAACATCTTGACAAGTATCTTCCGAATGCGCTTTCGATATCTCTGCCTGTAGGTTGAGAGATGATAAAGGATATACAAACCTGACGCGACAGCACCGCAAACCAGTCTCTGCGCGAGGTTATCGAGAAGAAGAAAGCTCGTAAGGAAACTTACCGGTATAGCGAGCAGTCCTATCCATTTCAGCTTTCGTACGGTCCCGAGGAATTCCGCAATTCGGTATTGTACTTCGACCGCTTCTTCCATACTTGATTCATATTCTTTCTTCATTCTTGATTAACAGAAATAGGTGACTGTCCCGAATGGTGCTTCCTTAAGGCTGCCGACGGGGATCAAACCCGCGTTTTCGGGCTAAAATGCGGGTGCCCAACACGGGAAATTGCTTATGGAAGTGGCATTCGTGACTGTCCCTAGTTTCTCCTAGTTTCTAATCCGCCCTGAAAAGTCTCACCGTAACATTTGAGATTGCCGCGCGATTCTCCGAATCGCTCGCAATGACAAAAGAACGCATGTCTTGTCATTGCGAGGAACGCAGCGACGAAGCAACCTCGACTTTAACAACAGTCCCGCTGCCCCTGCTTTCCCTGAATGTTGTGATAAACAGCAGGGCAGGGAATCACAACAGGCGTCGTCTACCTGAGCTGATCACGAGGTGACCGGCCGAGCGGTCGTTGACCACGATCGTAAATAACGTGTCCTGCTTGCAACTTGTGAGGCAGGCTGCCTGGACAGCCGCGAGGTTCTCTCCTAATGCAGTGAAGGTACTCTCCGAGCCGTTCACCCGGGTATACACGCCATTGGCATCGGGACCCTGCTGGTTGGCTCCCGTCCTGAGAAAGGACTTATTGAGGTTGCCTTCGATCATATATTTTGAGCCCTGCTGCGAAGCTACCGTCGGCCTGCCCTTGATAATGAGGTTCGCGGTCTTCTCGCAGTCCGCCTGCTTGCCTCGGATGCGGACCTTGACGCCACGGTCGATGAACTCCATGGTGACTTTCTGCCTAATGGCGGCGATGGCATCGGCCCCGGTGATCTTCTCGAATCCACCTGGGGGGGCGTCGGCGGCTGACGCGGCCTCGGATTCCGGCTCCGTCTCGATGGACCGGAGTTCACCACGGAAGGTGAGTCCGTGTCGCCCCTCTTTGGAGGTCACGCTGCCCTCGCGTCCGACCAAGTGGGCCACCTGTGTCAGCAGACTATTCGGCGTGATGCCCATCGGTACGAGCTTGAAGCGGCCGTCTGGTTTGCGATCGAGGACGATCGTGCCGGTATTCTCAGGCTGTCCGGCGTAGGTCCCCCAGACGAGGACCCCGGCGGTTTTCTCGACGATGACGGGATCACCCCGCATGACCAGCGCGCAGAGGGTCTCCGCGAGCTCCCGATTGAGACTCCTGATCCACGCGTTTTCGTTTTCGATCCGCAAGAACGCATGGCGCTCGTCAACGGGGCGCTTGAGTTCCGCTTTGCTCTTAGGTATCTCCATCTAACATCTCCTACTTGACTTCATAAACGGCATTCCTGTACGCGTGTGCTCTTACTCTGAGCCGCGACTGTTCAATCCGAGTATCATACCAAAACTGCCTCGCAATTTCAACCAATCTCCGGCGGGGCACGGACACATTTCCTGAAAACGCAAACCGGATCTGGGCGGTAGCCCGAAAAGATGTGACCCTTTGGTGCCGGCTGAGTTTGAGAGAAACATTATCTGGAAAAAAGCGGTGCGACTGACACATAGAACAGCGAAAAACGCCAGCTTTTTCAACCGCCCCGCTGTCCCTAGTTTCCCGGGGGAAAATCCTTACCTCAATTGAGAGTTTTCCTCATAGGATCGCCATACGAATTGGCCAAGATAACGTCAGCATGGTTCGCCCGCGGGGCGCGGCCTGTACCAGCACGCAAACCTGCCGAGTATCCTGTGGAGAGGCCGGTTCGATATGGATATGACGTGTCACCGCCAATTGGTATTGAGGAGCGGCTATGGGCCTACCTTGGCTTATTGCATAGCCGCGTTGCTCTGTCTGTGCGGCTGTCAGGCGTACCGGCCCGTGGCTCTGGATGAGACGGCGGTCGAGCAGTCCCTGTCCCTTCCGCCGGCCGAGACACTGCGGGTCAGGGCTGAAACGCTGAAACACCCGATCGTTCCACCCGTGACGTTGAATCTGCGCAACGGTGTGTCACCCGATGAAGCAGCCGTACTCAGCGTTTTGCTCAATCCCTCCCTCCGGTCTGTTCGGGACAAACGCGGCATCGCCGCCGCGCAACTGGTGCAGGTGGGGTTGTTACCGAACCCGCAATTGTCATACAGCAGCGACTTTCCCACGGGGGGCACCACGACCGGAACAGTCAATGCGTTTGGGCTCGGTTTAAGCTGGGATGCAACAGAGCTAATCAGCCGTTCGGCACGCATCGAGGCCGCATCTAAACACAAGGTTTCGGTCGATCTCGACGTCGGATGGCAAGAGTGGCAAAACGCCCAGAGCGCCAAGCTGGCCGTTTACGACCTCGTCAGTCTTCAGGGACAGGTGAACTTTGCAAGCCATTCCGATCAGCGGTTGGCTGAAAATTATGCGACTGTTCGCCGCGCGGTTCAGGAGGGATTGATGACCGAATTGAATCTTTCGGCCGCTGAGACGGCGAGCCGGGCGGCACATTCCACCGTCCTCAGTCTCAGGAAACAAACGGCGGAGCAGCGTTTGAAGCTCAATCAACTTCTGGGATTGCCTGCCGACGCCAATATTACGCTCGAGCCTGGGATCACGCTGCCGTCGGAGATGAAGGTGCTTGCGTTTGCACGACTGGTGGACGGTTTGCAGGAACGCCGCCTGGATCTGGTGGCGCTTCGTCGCGGGTACGAGAGCCAGGAGGAGACCGTGCGCGCGGCGATTCTGAACCAGTTCCCTCGTGTCAACATCGGATGGAACAAAGCACGTGACACGGGAAACGTCGTAACCACCGGCTTCGCACTTGCGATTGACCTGCCGATCTACAACCGTAACCAGGGTCAGATCGCCATCGAGCGGGCCACACGCCAGCAACTCTTCGACGAGTATACCGATCGCGTGTTCCGGGCGCGTGCAGACATTGGCAGACTGCTGGCTCGCGTTCCTCTGATCAACGAGGAAATCCGGACGGCGGAACAGACCGAACGGAGCGGCCGTCAACTGGTGCAGACGTATCGCAGGGCGTTAGACGAGGGCCAGGCGGATGTCCTGAGCTACTATACGGCATGGAACGACTTGACACAAACGCAGATACGGATTCTCCAGCTCAAGCAGCAGCTTGTGGATACACGTATCGCACTTGAGCTGGCGTCTGGCTTCTACACACTTCCGGACGTTGCGGTCGCCAATGAGGTCAGGAATCGCCAAGACACCGGGGGACAACGATGAAACGTGGTCATCGCGTGAAACTCATAGTCGTTGTATTGCTTGTTCTTGTGGCTTGCGCGGCAGCCGGGTACTGGTATGTTAGCCGAAGCCAGCGGGCCAATACATTAACGGCGCAACCGCCCACATCGCCACAGGGGCCGACGAGCAGTGTACAGGTTGTCTCACTCAAACGTCAGAAGATCGAGGAGACTCTCGTGGTTTATGGCACCGTTGTCGCGGCGCTGGGCAAGACGGAGACGTTCAGTGTCCCCTTCGAATCCCGTGTGGAGTCGATGCTCGTGACGACGGGGCCGGTGGTCGACGCTAATGCCGCGTTGGTCGCCATCGGGCCGAGTCCGGACACTTTGCTCAGCCTGGCTCAGGCGCGCTCCGAACGCGACAGCGCCAGAGACAGCCTCAAGCTTGTGCAGCAACGTCTGAAGATGAAGTTGACGACGCAGCAGAACCTGGTATCGGCGCAGCAGAAGGTTCAGGCGGCCGAGTTGAAAGTTAAGAGCATGGAAGATCGCGGCATCGACGGCCGGAAGATCATTCGCGCCAAGTCCAAAGGTGTCGTCAGCCGCATCGATGTGGACCCCGGACAGATTGTGTCCGCCGGCACGACCCTGGTCGAGATGATCGGGCAACATGAGATATCGGTCCGTCTGGGCATCGAGAACGAGGACATCGGATCGCTCCGACTGGGGCAGAACGTTGAGCTCTACCCCGTCAATGCCCCTGACAAACGAGCTACTCGAGGCACCATCGCGTTGATCACGCAGAGAGTCAACCCGCAGACGCGCCTGGTGGACGTCTTTGTGACTCCGCACGACGGCGCCGTGTTGATGTTGAACGAGTACCTTGAGGCGCGTGTGGTGCTGGCCTCGGAGCTCGGTTTTGTCGTGCCGCGGTCTGCCGTCCTGTCTCAACAGGGGGACCACATCCTGTACACGGTCCAAAAAGGCCGGGCCGTCCGCCACGTGGTGCATATCGGGCTGGAGACCCCGGCGCAAATACAGGTGCTGGGGGATGACCTGCACGCGGGAGAGCAGGTCGTCATTGTGGGCAATTATGAGCTGCACGATGGCATGGCCGTAGTTGTGGAGCCGCAGAAATGAGCTTCACCAGTTGGGTTCAAGTCCATCGTCGATCAATTCTCTTTCTGCTCGTTGTCTTCGCTGTATCCGGCGTCTTTGCGGCTCTTGGCGTTCCGGTGGGATTGTTTCCGAGGGTCAGCTTTCCGCGCGTCGTGATCAACATCGACGCCGGCGACAGACCCGCCGAGCGAATGGTCATTGAGGTCACTTTGCCGGTCGAAGAGGCGGTGCGATCGGTGCCGGGGGTTCGGGAGATTCGTTCCACGTCCAGCCGAGGAAGCGCCGAGATATCGGTCAACTTTGAGTGGGGTCGGGACATGGTGGCGGCCACGCTCCAGGTGGAATCGGCGGTCAATCATATACTCAGTACGCTGCCGAGCGGGACCACATTCGAGGCCCGGCGTATGGACCCGACCGTCTTTCCGGTATTGGGCTATAGTCTGACTTCTGATACGCGTTCCCTCGTAGAGTTACGCGACCTGGGGCTGTATCAAATCCGGCCGGTGCTGTCGGCCGTTTCCGGCGTCGCGCGCATCGGTGTGCTCGGGGGCGCTACGGCCGAGTACCACGTGATGGCCGATCCGGCGAAGCTGGATTCGTTCGGCTTGGATGTGAATGACGTCTCCCAAGCCCTCTCAGCGGCAAACGTGGTGACGGCGGTCGGTCGGCTCGATGAGGACTACAAACTCTACCTCGTGATGTCGGATACCCAGTTCAGCAGCTTCGACCAGCTCGGCCAGACCATTCTGCGTTCCGGCGCCAATGGGCTGGTGCGGCTGGAGGACCTGGCCGTCGTCAGCAAGGCAACGGCGCCGCACTGGACACGGGTCACGGCCGACGGTCACGACGCCGTGCTTCTGAACGTGTATCAGCAGCCGGGCGGCAACACCGTGAAGATCGGCAGAGAGGTATCCTCGCAATTAGCTGCGCTGGAGAGCCGGTTGCCGTCGGACGTGCACGTGGCCAACTGGTACGATCAGAGCGATCTGATTCTCGCCTCGGCCACAAGCGTGCGGGACGCGGTTGTCATCGGAGTCGTTCTGGCTGCTTTCATCCTTCTTCTGTTTCTCCGCAATGTAAGAATAACATTGGTCGCGGCTTTGACGCTGCCGCTGGTGTTGGCCGCCACGATTTTGCTGCTGGGCGTGCTGCATCGGAGCTTCAACATTATGACGCTTGGCGGGATGGCTGCCGCGGTGGGTTTGATCCTCGATGATGCGATCGTGATGGTCGAACACATCATGCGAAGGATAGCCGCAGGCCAGGCCCGATACCGCCACCGAGTCATGTCAGCCGCGGCTGAATTCACGCGACCTCTGTCCGGATCTTCGCTCTCAACGATCATCATTTTTGCGCCCCTTGCTTTTCTCTCTGGAGTGACAGGCGCGTTCTTCAAGGCGCTCTCGCTGACGATGGCCGCCGGCCTGGTGGTATCGTTCTTCGTTGCCTGGTTGGCCGTGCCGCTGTTGGCGCTGCACCTGCTCCGACAAAAGGATGCTGAAAAAGAGACCGCCACACGGGACCATTGGGTCCACCGGCAGTACACCCGCGTGATGCAGCGCGTCCTTCGTCGGCCGCTGTTGATCTTCCTTCCTGCGTTTCCGCTGGTGATTGCCGGCTGGGAACACCGGAAGTGCAGACCTACTCTCGGCGCACCGGACTGCAGCTTGGAGGCGGACTGACCGAGGCAAATCAGGGCGATTTCTTTGTTCGCCTCAAGCCGCCTCCCCGGCGGGGCATCGAGCGTGTGATGGATGACGTCAGAAAGGAGATTCTGCAATCTGTTCCGGGCTTACAGATCGAGATGGCGCAGCTCATGGAGGACCTCATCGGGGATCTGACTGCGGTGCCGCAACCGATTGAGATCAAGCTGTTTTCCGACAAGGAACAGCAGCTTCTCGATCTGGCGCCGAAGGTGGCGCAGGCCATTGAAAAAGTGCAGGGTGTCGTCGACGTCAAGGACGGGATCGTTCTGGCGGGAGACGCTCTCGATGTTCGCGTTGACCGGGAGAAAGCTGCCCTGCAGGGTGTAGAACCGGCGGCGGTGACCACAATGTTGAACGCCTATCTGACCGGCCTTGTCACCACTCAGATTCAGAAAGGCCCGAAGATGGTGAGCGTGCGCGTTTGGATTCCACAGGACAAACGGGACACCATTGGCCTAATACGCCGGCTGAGGCTTCGTGCACCGGATGGTCATCTGTTTCCTCTTGCGGGTATAGCCAGCATACAGAGGGTTACGGGCCAGCCTCAGATCACGCGGGACAATCTCAAACGAATGGTCGCTGTGACGGGACGGATCAGCGGTCGTGACATGGGTTCCACCATTGCCGAGGTGACGACGGTGCTCAAGGGCCCGGGCCTTCTGCCCAAGGACGTCTACTATACGTTAGGCGGCCTGTACCGGCAACAGAGGATCGCGTTCAGAGGTCTGATCAGGGTGTTTGCGGCTGCCGTGGCGCTGGTGTTTCTGCTGCTGGTCTTTCTGTATGAGAGGTTCCGTGTGGCCGGGGCGATCCTTGCGACGACTCTCATGTCTATGGCCGCGGTCTTCATCGGCTTGTGGTTGACCCACACCGAACTGAACATCACCGCGATCATGGGAATGACCATGATTGTGGGGATCGTCACGGAGGTGATGGTATTCTACTATTCGGAATATGCCGACGTGCCGCCCACGGAGGACCGTCGGGACCGTTTTATCCGGGCGGGTCGCAACCGCATGCGGCCCATTGCGATGACCACTCTGGCCACTATTTTGGCTTTGATGCCGCTAGCGCTGGGACTCGGCCAGGGCTCCGCCATGTTGCAGCCGCTTGCCATTGCCATCATATCCGGTTTGGCCGTGCAGATGCCGCTCGTCCTGGGGATCTTGCCAGCCTTGCTAATCATGCTGGACAAGCCAGGACGGGAATTAACGTGAGGTTTCCTGTTAGAGTTGAACAGCCAGACTTTGTAAATCCGATTATCCAGTCGAAAAATTAGACAGGATGGATAGGATTCATAGCGACGGAAAAAGGAGGACGGAGGGCTGAGAACAGAGGACAGACGACAGAGGGCGGACGACGAGTCATAGCGGCCGATACCTATGGCACAAGTTTCGCAGGTTACGCGGATTCGTAGGGTGGCGGCTTGCCCCACCGTTCGCCTCAATCCTGAGTGGGCCTCATACGTCAGCGGGGCGGCCGGCACTTGGGGCAGGGTTTACGGTACGGACGGACTTGGCTCAGCTTTACGGGGATTCTGGACTTCTGCAGCTCCTTACAGGTGCCGCGATGATACCACATCCCGGTTCTTGTCGCGAAAACCTGCACGTTCCCGGCTTCCGTGGTGTCTGCCGCGTGCGAAACACAGGTCTGCGTGACTGGCTGAGGCTGGCGTTCTCTATAGCGGGCGTACAGACTTACTGCAATAATTTCAATGCAGATAAAAGCAGCCGCAGCGAAGACCCATTTGTTCCGCAACATCTTTTCAAATCCTCAGAACACCGTCTCTGATCTATTATATACCAAATACTGACGACTAACAACCAATTCTTCAACCCCGGCTGAACGCCGACAACGCTGATTTTGTCGTCACACAAAGAGCACGAAGAAATCGACAATCGCCAATCGAAAATCGTCAATCAAAGGATTCCCCGGTCCCCGCCGTTCGTTGAAGGGCTAATCTGCGCAAAGCAATAGTCAGTGAAGTTTC